>DAOMCN010000215.1:2129-4142 GCA_035427885.1 Acidocella sp.
GTCATCTCTGCCAGGGCGATCTCGCAGCCGCGCGCCGCCCAGGCGGGTGCTTTGGCGGCGTCACGCAGCACGGCGCGCACGGGCAGGCCAGCGTCCAGCAGGGTGCGTGCCACCACGCCGCCAACCTGTCCGGTGATTCCAGTGATCGCATACATGTCTAATCTCCGCTCAAAAGGGGTTCAGATCGACCAGGGCGACGCGCCCCGGTCCCAGTCTTGTTGCATTGCGGCTTGCAGCGCGTGCGGGTTGGCATGGAGCGCGGCGCTTATGTCCCGCGCGGCGCCATCGGCCAGGATATGCGTCTCCCCAGCCTGTACACCTTCCAGCACGCAGGCCGCGATCTGCTGGGGACTGGCTTTGGCCTCGCCCACCTTGGCCGCCATGCCGGTGTCGATGAACCCGGCATAGACGCCGCACACCTGCGTGCCCTGGGCGTGGAGCTGAATTCGCAGCGCGTCAGTGACTGCCAACGCCGCGTGCTTGGAGGCACAGTAGGTGGCGTTGAACGGGTTGGTAAACCAGCTCACCACCGAGAGCATGTTGACGACGGCCCCGCCGCCATTGCGGGCGAGGGCAGGCGCGAAGGCGCGCGCCAGGGCGAGCGGGCCAAAGACGTTCACCTCCAACTCCTGGCGCAGCGCCTCCTCGGCACCTTCCGCTAGTACCGGGCTGAGCAGCATGATTCCGGCATTGTTGATGAGCAGGGTCACATCCGCGCAGGCGCGTGCAACGGCCTTGATCTGCGCGGGTGAGGTGACGTCGAGCGGCACCGGCACCAGCCGCGCATCGGTAATGATGGCCGGATCGCGCGCGGCGGCGTAGACCTTGGCCGCCCCCGCCGCCTGCAGCGCCTCGGCGAAGGCCTTGCCTAACCCCCGGTTGGCGCCCGTCACCAGCGCCACGCTTCCTTCGATCCGCATCATAACCCCTCCGTTGCCGTCCTGGGCCGGAGGTATGACGCCGGAATACCTTTGACTGAAGCGCCGTTTTATCACATGATTAGTGATTTATAATCATGAATTTCGATGGCCGCTTGCTCTCTGGTGTCACCGTCCTCGCCGCCGTGGTGGCGGGGGGCAGCTTCGTCAATGCCGCCGAGGCGCTGGGGCTGTCGGCCTCCGGCGTCAGCCGCGCCATCGCGCGGCTGGAGGCGCGGCTGGGCGTGCGCCTGCTCGACCGCACCACGCGCTCGCTGCGCCTCACCGACGAGGGCGCGCGCTTCTACCAGCAGGTGATGCCGCTGCTCGACGGCATTGCCGACGCCGCAGCCGAGCTATCCGGCGCCGCTGCCGCCGTGCGCGGGAAGTTGCGGGTCAGCGTTGAGCCGTTCTTCTCGCGCTTGGTATTGGCTCCCCGCCTGGGGGACTTCATCGCCCGCTACCCGGAGCTGGAGCTGGAAATTGTGACCCGCGACGAAATGGGCGACCTCGTGGCGCAGGGGCTGGACGCCGCAATTCGTTTTGGCCCGCCGCCGTCCTCGGCGCTGGTGGCGCGGCATCTGCTGGACACGCGCATCCTCACTGTTGCCGCACCGCGTTACCTCGCCAAGCACGGCCGCCCGGAGCGGCCCGAGGATCTGGCACAGCACGCCTGCATCCAGTTCCGTGACCCGCGTACGGGCCGCCCCTTCGGCTGGGAGTTCCACGCCAAGGGCAGGGTGGTGGCCGTGGCCACATCCGGGCCGCTGACCGTGAGCGATGTTGGCACAATGCTCGGTGCCTGCCATGCCGGGGCGGGCATCGCGCAGGTGATGGCGCTCGGCGTGCGGGAGATGCTGGCGAGCGGTGAATTGGTGGAACTGTTCCCAGACTGGCCGGACGAGACCTTTCCGCTCTACGCACTGTACCCCTCGCGCCAGCACTTGCCTGCCAAGCTGCGCGCCTTCTTGGACTTCTGCGCTGAGACGATCCGCTGAACGGTCTGGCCCGTTTTGCCGAATGAAAGCCCGGCTAGAAAAAAGGCGCGGGCGCCACCCTAGAGAGTTAGAGGGCGGATTGAGGTTCCATGACGGTT
>DAOMCN010000216.1:0-4137 GCA_035427885.1 Acidocella sp.
AAGGGACCGGCGCGGCGGCGGCCGTAATCATGCAGCGCGCGGGCGACAAGCTCCTTGCCGGCACCGCTCTCGCCGTTGATCATCACGGTCAGGTCCGTCGTCGTGAGTCGGGCGATGATACGGTAGATTTCCTGCATTGCCGGGCTGCGGCCGATCAGCGGCAGGGCGTCGTCGGGCGAGGGTTTTTGCGCTTCCGCCTGGCTCGCCTGCAGCGCTGGCTGTTTCAGTGCGCGGTCCACGACGGCGAGAAGGTCGCCGAGGTCGAAGGGCTTGGGCAGATAGTCGAACGCGCCGCGCTGGGTGGCCTGCACGGCGGTGGTCAGGTTGGACTGCGCGCTCATGACGATGACCGGCAGCTCCGGGCGGATGCGGCGGATGCGCGGGATCAGGTCCAGCCCGTTCTCGTCTGGCATGATCACGTCGGTGATGACGACATCGCCCTCGCCGTCCTCGACCCAGCGCCACAGCGTCGCCGCCGAGGCGGTGGTGCGTACCTGGTAGCCCGAGCGGCCCAGTGCTTGTGTCAGTACGGTGCGGATCGAGCGGTCGTCATCGGCGATCAGGACAGTCGGGAGGGTCATTAAACGTTACTTTCGGTGGGTTCCTCGAATACCGGCAGGTTGATGCGGAATTCGGTGCGTCCGGGGCGGCTGTCCACGTCAATCAGCCCGCCGTGGTCGGCGACGATTTTGGCGACCAGGGCGAGGCCAAGCCCGCTGCCGGTTGCCTTGGTGGTGATGAACGGCTCGAAGAGGTGGCGGCGGATATCCTCGGGGATGCCGGGGCCGTTGTCGCGCACAGCGACGAACAGGGGCAGGTTGGCGCGCGAGCGGCCCGAGGAGGCGGTCAGGCGTACCCCGTGGGAAAAGCCGGTCGAGATATGGATCTCGCCGTCCGGGCGCTCCATTCCCGCGATCGCCTCGGCGGCGTTCTTGACCAGGTTGAGCAGGACCTGGATGAGCTGGTCGCGGTTGCCCAGGACATGTGGCAAGGAAGGGTCGTAGGATTCGACGAACTTGATCCGCGCGGCGAAGCCCGAGCCGGCGAGCTTGCGGACATGTTCCAGCACGCGGTGGATGTTGACCGGCTGGCGCTCAAGCTTCTTCTCGCCAAAGGTCTCCATGCGCTCGACCATCGCGCGTATGCGGTCGGCCTCGTCGCGGATCAGCACCGCCAGTTCCCGGTCCTGCGGGGGGGCGCTGGTTTCCAGAAGCTGCGCCGCGCCGCGAATCCCCGAGAGCGGGTTCTTTACTTCGTGTGCCAGGATTGCGGCCATGCCGGTGATGCTGCGCGCCGCGTTGCGCGCCGACATCTGCTGGTCCAGC
This sequence comes from Acidocella sp., assembly GCA_035427885.1. Taxonomy (GTDB): domain Bacteria; phylum Pseudomonadota; class Alphaproteobacteria; order Acetobacterales; family Acetobacteraceae; genus Acidocella. Next base: position 1,326 of record DAOMCN010000216.1, read on the forward strand.
GCGCGGGCCGCCGACTCGTCTTGCAGCGTGAGCACGACGAAGCCGGGTATGTCGGGCATGGGGGCGGCGAGCACAGCGCAGCCGCGGCGGGTTAGACGCGGGCCTTCTAGCGTCATGTCGTGCTCGGCGACGGTGAGGCCGTGGCGGCGGGCGCGGTCCAGTACCAGGAAAACCGGGTGGTCGGAGGGCAGGATGTCGCTCAGCGGGGCGTAGAGCAGCATCGCCTTGGAGGAGCCGAAGAACTCCTCGGCGGCATAATTGACGGCGGCAAAGACGTCGCGCTCGTCAAGGACGGCGACGGCGAGGGGGAGCGCGTCCAGGATCGCGGCCATATCGACGATTGCCGCGCGCTGTACCGGACGGGGCGAGCGTTTGACCATGCCGAAGGCGCGACGCAGTCCGCCGCTCATTGTAAGTCTCCCTTGGGGTGCGCTGTTGTTTTTGGCGCGACCGCCCCGCCATCCTGGCGCGAGGTCATGCCGCCAGCGCCAGTTCGTCCTGGCGGACGAAGCCGGATTCGATCAGCGGGTCGTAGAAGGCGTCGATCAGCGCTTCCACCGCTGTCCCTTGGTCCAGCCGGTTCATCTGCGCGCGGAACGCCGCCGAGCCGTGCAGCCCGTGGCTGTACCAGGCGACATGTTTGCGCCCGAGGCGCACACCCGCGTTCTCGCCGAAATGTTCGCGAATGGCGGCGTAGTGTCGTAGCAGCAGGGCTTTTTGCGCCGCCAGCCCTGGTGCGGTGGTGAGCTGGCCAGTGGTCAGATAATCGATGACCTGTTGTAGGAACCAGGGGCGGCCATAGGAACCCCGACCGATCATCACGCCGTCCGCACCCGAGCGGCGCAGGGCTTCGGCAGCCTTTTGCTCGGTGGTGATGTCGCCATTGACGATGACCGGGAGCTTCACCGCGGCCTTGACCTGGGCAATAAAATCCCAGTCCGCCACGCCTTCGTAGAATTGTTGCCGGGTGCGGCCATGCACGGTGATCATCGCAATCCCCGAATCCTCCGCGATGCGCGCTAGCGTCGGCGCATTCAGGCTGGCGTGGTCCCAGCCCATGCGCATTTTTAGGGTCACGGGAACCTCCACCGCGCGCGCCGTGGCGGCGAGGATTTTGCCGGCCAGCACCTCGTCGCGCATCAGCGCTGAGCCTGCGGTCTGGCCGATCGCTACTTTTTTGACCGGGCAGCCAAAATTAATGTCCACCAGATCCGCGCCGTTGGCGACCGAAATGCGCGCAGCTTCGGACATCGCGTCCGGCTCGCAGCCGGCGAGTTGCACGGCGGATGGTCCGCCGCCAGCGACCACCTCGGCCATGCGCATCGTGTTGCGGTTCTCGCGCACCATCGCCCAGGAGGCGATCATCTCCGAGACGACCATGCCCGCGCCCAGCGATTTTACCAGCGCGCGGAAGGGGAGGTCCGTCACGCCTGAGAGCGGTGCCAGGATCACCGGGGAATCCAGCGTCACCGCTGTTTTGCCGCTGCCCAGGGTGATCGGCTTAATCAGTGGAGAAGGGATGTTGCTCATGATTTGTGCAAACTACCGCCGCGTTGCGCGGTGCGCAATCGCCTCTTTGGTATGGATTGGCCCAATAAGGTTGACGCGCCCGCTTGCCCCCGCCACATCTGCGGCAAATATCCTTTAGGAGCAGGCATGATTCCGCGCATCGGCACCGGGTTTGACGTTCACGCGATGGCACCGGGCCGTCCGATGATCCTTTGTGGCGTGACCGTGCCTTATGAGCTGGGGCTGGCGGGACATTCGGATGCCGATGTCGGTATCCATGCGCTGTGCGATGCGATCTACGGCGCGCTTGCCGAGGGCGATATCGGGCGGCACTTCCCGCCCTCCGAAAACACCTGGAAAGACGCGGACTCCGCGCGTTTTCTGCGCCACGCCGCCGAACGGATCGCCGCCCGCGGCGGCAGGCTTGCCAATGCGGACATCACGCTGATCTGCGAGCGCCCCAAGATTACGCCCCATGCGCCCGCGATGCGCGCCCGGCTGGCGGAGTTGCTTGGTGTGTCGATCGATCAGATTTCCGTCAAGGCGACCACCACCGAACAGCTTGGCTTTACCGGCAGAGGCGAGGGAATCGCCGCTCAGGCCGCCGTGATCGTGCTTTTGCCGGCGTAATTTGTGTAGTATGATGCATACCCTATAGGGAAAAGCTAAGTGTCGTGAAAAGGATTTCACGTTGCGCGCTTTTTGACATTGCTGCACTGCGGAAAAGATTGTTGTGCCCAGCGTTCATAATGTCCTAATTTGTTTTCAGCAGGATGAGCTTGCTCTCCTGCTTTCTTGGACGTTTCCTCCCTAAACTTGGCGGCGCTTCGTGCGCCGCCTTTTTTTTGTTCAGCTTTTGGGTCAGCTGTCTGAAATTAGCTGGGTTGTCGCAATCTGGGGCGGTTCGCGCAGCATTGTGCCTGCGATGCTAAGCGCCAAAGCCAGATGGGGCGCTGCCATGTGGGCATCTACCGCCGCCTGGTTTTGGTAGGTCTCATGGATAAAAAAACTGCCCAGAGACTTGATATCCTCATGAAGAGCGTAGTCCAGGCAGCCGGGTTCGGTACGCGTGGCATGGACCAGCACACGGAGCGCCTGACGCAAGGCGTCCGCCTGACCGGGTTGGGCATGCAGGGTGGCAAAGACGTGGACTGTTTCGGTTTGCGACATTCTTTTTTCCCTTATTAGCTCGGCCCTCTCCCAGAAAAGGGCGGATGACGGTGCTCAACGGACGGCAAAAGGCAAAATAAGTGGGGGGTTTCTGTTGCCCGGTACCCCCCGGACCGCGCTTAGCTGCTGTTTA
>DAOMCN010000217.1:0-4127 GCA_035427885.1 Acidocella sp.
GTTGGCCTCCACCGGCACGGACAAAACCTCCTGCGCGGCAAACGCGCACCCCAGCCGGAACGCCTCGGGCAGCTCCGCCAGCGTGCGATCATAATACCCGCCGCCATACCCAAGCCGATTACCATGCGCATCGAACGCCAGCAGTGGCACCAGGATAAAATCAGGCAGCACAACACCGCCGGTCGGATGCTGCGTCCCAAACCGCCCCGGCACCAGCTTCGTCCTCGGCTTCCATGCCCGGAAAATCAGCGGATTCCCCCGCTCGGTTGTCTCCGGAAGGGCCAGCGCATGGCCCCGCTCTGCCAACGCATGCAGCAGGGGTAAAACATTAATCTCCCCCGCCAACGGCCAGAACCCCGCCACCACCGCGTGGCGCGGCACAATCGCGCGCTCCAATACATGCCGGGATAATGTCTCCCCCAGCGCTGGATCGCATCCCGCCCGCAGGCGTCTGGCCTGCGCACGCGCCTGTGTCTTGGCTGGGTCTAAATGGCCAACGCTCAAGGCGTTGTCAGCCGAAATTCAATCCTACGATTCTGCGCATAATCCGCAGGCGTGTTCCCCGTGGCGATCGGATCATTCGAGCCCATCGCCGAAGCCGCGATCCGGTTTTCCGGCACGCCGTCCTGGATCAGCAAGTCCAGCACCGCGAGCGCGCGCGCCGAGGAAAGGTCGAAATTGGAGCGATACGGCCCACCATTGATCGGCTGCGCGTCGGCATACCCCTGCACCGAGAGAATCCACTTCACATTTTCCGGAATTTTCGCAGAAATCGCCTGCACCGCCTTGGCAACATCGGCAATCTCCGCCTGACCTGCCGGGGTGATACTCGCCTGGTCCACGGGGAAAAGCACGTCGCTCTCGAACACAAAGCGGTCGCCGATGATTTTGATATTTGGCTCATTGGCGAGCGCGTCGCGCATCGCGTGGAAGAAGGCGCTCTGGTATTGTTGCAACTCCTCAACCTTGCGCGCCAGCGCCTCGTTGAGCTGCTTGCCGAGATCGGTGATCTGCACTTTGTCGTTGACATCCGCCTTCTGCGCGGCATCCAACGCCTGCGCCAGCGTGGCGAGTTGGAGGCGCATGGCGGCGATTTGCTGGTTCAGCAGCGCCACCTGGGCCAGCGCCTGATCCGAGATTTTCTGTTGCGCGGCGAGCTTGCCTTGCGTGTCGCTCAGCTGCGCCTGCAGCCCCGGCCCGGCATTGCTCTCGGCCTGCGCCTGCGCGCTCATCTGCGCCTGTAGCGTGGAGATCCGCCCAGCGGCGGCGGCGGCCTGGGCTTGGGCGTCGGAGAGCTGCGCCTGCACCCCCTGCGCCTGGGTGGTCATCGTGGCGATGGTGGTATTGGCGACGCCAAGCTGCTGCGTCAGCCCGGAATTGGCCGTCTGGGCGGAGGCGAGTTCGGCGTTGAGTGCGGCCATCTCCTGCGCTAGCCTGGTGTTCTTGGAGGTCTGCATGGAGAGACTCTCCGAGAGCTGGGCAATCTGGTTGCGCAAGGATGAGATCTCGTTGTTGCTGCCGTTCAGCGCGGAGGATAGAAACGCCTCGGCCAGGACAAAAACCAGCAGAACGAAGATGGTAACCATAAGCAGCGTGGAGAGCGCGTCCACATAGCCCGGCCAGGCCTCCAGCCCGTTACTGCCGCTCCGCCGCCTCATGCGCGCGGCTCATCGGCGCGCATCGCGAGGGTGCGGGTGAGGACTTTGATATCGCTGCGCAATTCCATCAGCCCTTGTGCGCGGCCCTGCTCGGCCTCGGTAATCATCCGGCTGAGCAGCAATTCGATATTGCGCAAATGCGCCCGCGCCACCTCGTCCTGGTTGCCAGTTTGCGAGGTGACAAGCTTGGAGAAGGCCGGACCAAGCGCTGCCTGGGATTCGGCGAGCTTGAGCATGAGCTGTTGGTTGGCGCGCAGGGTGTCGGAGAGGGTGGACATCCGCTCATTGAGCGAGAGCAGCGCCGCGTTCCCCTGAGCGCGCCCATCCTCGCCGCGCGTCAGCACGCGGCGCAGGCTGTCCATGTTCTCTGCGGTTTGCTCCAGCAGCGCCTGGACATAGGCGGGCACCGAGGCCTCGCCCTCGCCACCGAGCGCGCCGGTGGACAGCCGCGTCAGGCTGGCCAGCCATTCTTCCAGATCATTAAAAAACCGATTCTGCGCCTGGCCCGCGGTAAGGTCGAGAAAGCCCAGGACCAGCGCCCCGGAAAGGCCGAACATGGACGAGGAAAACGCCGTGCCCATGCCCGCCAGCGGCCCGGCCAGCCCGGTCTTCAGTTGCGCGAACATGCCGTTCACATCCCCGCCCGCGAGACTCATACTGTTGATCACCTCCGCGACCGAGGACACGGTCTTCAGCAGCCCCCAGAAGGTGCCGAGCAGGCCGAGGAAAATCATCACCCCGGTCACATAGCGCGACAGCTCCCGGCTCTCATCGAGGCGCGAGGAAATCCCGTCCAACAGCGTGCCCATCGCCTGGCCGGAGAGGGTGATGCGCCGCTCGCTATCGCCACGCCCATGCAGCATGCGCGCCATCGGGGCGAGGAGCACCGGCGTCGGCGTCTGTTCGAGCTTCTGGCGAGGACGGCGGAAATCCTCGACCCAGGAGACTTCCGGGTAGAGCCGCTGCACCTGCCGCAAATTCCAGAACACGCCAAACAGCTCGACCACGACGATGACCGAATTCACCAGCGGATTGGCCATATAAAACCGCGCAAGCTGTGGCGAGAGCAGCGCCGCGCCGCCATACACCACCAGGCAAAACAAGAGCATGCGGATGAGATAGCCCGTCGGCTTGGTCATTTTGTCGGTCCTGAAGTGATACGGGTGAGATCGTTGCTGCCCTCCGAGCTACCCAGCGCGAGGGGTAAAATCTGCGCCAGCGGCAGGCCGCAGGCAACCAACACATCGCGTACGGCAAAGGCGCGGGTGAGCGAGAGGCGCATTGGCACGGAAGGCGCCGTCGGGTCGGCCGGGGCGTGCGCGCCAATGCGGATCTGAAAACCAGTGGTGCAAAAAGGTTGTAATGCGGCGGTGGCGCCCGCAGGCAGCGCGGCGCTACCGGGGGCGAAGGCCAGCACAACCGGGGCAGGGGGCTTGGCAGCCGGGACCGGCACAACAACCGCAGCCTTGGGGGGGGCAGGTTTAACAACCGGCGGCCTGGGCGTAACCACCGGCAAAACCGCCGCGGCCACGGGCTTCTTGCGCGCCACGGCAGGGTGCGGATGAACAATCCTAGGCTTAACCGGCGCCGCCACGGCAGGCGGCGGGGCAACGCCGGAGAGCTGCCCCAGCGCCGCGGCATTGACAGAAACCTGCGCCAATACGCAAGCGGGCCACAACACCACGGCAGAAATCAGAAGAGGAAAGAGTTTCACAAGGAAACTGTAGCCTTATCCCCTGCCTGCCGCCAGACCATCCCGCACAACCTCAAGCAGCTTGGGGTGCATATGCGGGTTCGCCGCCACCACAGTATTGGCGATGACATCCTTGCCCTCGGCATCGGTCGCATATCCCCCGGCCTCGCGCACAATCAACATCCCCGCAGCAATGTCCCACGGCTTGATCCCGGATTCCCAATACCCGTCATACCGCCCCGCCGCGACCCAGGCGAGATCCAGCGCCGCTGAACCAAACCGCCGGATGCCCGCAACCTGGGGAATCAACGTGCTCAGCGTCCGCGCGAAGGACAGCCGGTTGGCCCCCGAAGAAACCGCAAACGGAATCCCCGTCGCAAACAACGCATCCCTCAACTCGCGCCGCGCGGAAACCCGCAAACGCTTGTCGTTCAAATACGCGCCAACCCCCTTCTCCGCCCAGAACATCTCATTGTTGACTGGCGAATACACCACCGCCGCCGCAACCTCGGAACTGCCATCCGGCAACCGACGCTCGAGCGCGATCGAAATCGCCCAATGGGGAATCCCATGCAGAAAATTCGTCGTCCCATCCAACGGATCAACAACCCAGCGCCAGGCCCACTTCTCAGACCCGCTCTCACCAGACTCTTCCATCATCAACGCATAACCCGGACGCGCCCTCTCCAAATCCTCGCGAATGCTCTGTTCCGCGCGCAAATCCGCCTGACTGACAAAGTCCCCAGGCCCCTTCATCGAAACCTGTAAATTTTCAA
>DAOMCN010000218.1:0-2127 GCA_035427885.1 Acidocella sp.
CCAGCGCGCCCATGCTCTCGCCAACGGGGACGACCCACTCGGCTTTCTGGCGGCGGTCGGTCGGCTCGATGCGCCCGCCCTGCGGGGTCGGGTGGAAGACGCCGACGATGCTGCCCGATTGTTCGGCGAGGCGTTTAAGGGTGCGGCCCTCGTATTTATCGGTGCCGATCTGCTTGAGACGTGCCAGGACGCGCGCGCCGGGCGCCAGGGCGGCCTGGCCGCTGCGCTCGGCGGCCATAAAAATGATCGGCGGGCGGCCGTGGCCGTCCCAGACCACTGGGCGTGCCAGGGCTTCGCCGTCGCGGTCGATGCCGGTGACTTCAACCACGGCAGTTTCGGGCAGGCGCCCTGCTTCGCGGTACTGTTTGCGCCCGGCGCGCTCGACAGCGCCTTCTCCCTCCAGCGAGCGGACCAGGCCGCGCAGGGCCTTCTTGTGGTCGGGACCGACGCTAAAAGCGCGGGCGATTTCGCGCAGGCCTACCTTCTGTCCAGCCTCGGCGAGGAAGGTCTTGATGGCCTCGCGAGTCGGCAAAACAGCGGGTTGAGCGGGCTTTTGGCGGGTTTTTTTGTGCACGGTCTTCATGTTGCACAGTATGGGGCCAAGTGCGACGCTTTCACATAGAAGAATAATTGCGCGTTTAAGTTGCAGGACGCGCGCGGTTTGTATACTTTGGCGATGTGACCAATCGTCTTGATCTTTCCGCCCCCGCGACCCTCACCGTGCTGGCCGGAAGCGGTACGCTTTCCTCGCTTCTGACCTTGCCGCCAGGCGGCATAACCGTGAGCGACCCGAATACGACCGGCACATTGACCGTACAGATTGCTGCGGGGAACGCGGCGGCGGCGCTCTCGGCGAGCGGCGTTGGCGGAGCGACCGTGGCAGGCACGGGACCGACTCTGACGCTGAGCGGTACCGCGGCGCAGGTGAATGCGGCGTTGAGCAGTTTGGAAGTCAATGAGCCGAGTACGGTGAGCCAGGATGTGCTGATGATCAGCGCCAGCGATCCGATGGCGCTCGCCGCGCAGACGGAGGTTTTTATCAGCGTGCCGCCGCAGACCGGCCCGGCGTTTGTCGCGCCGCCGATGTTGGTGACGTTGCAGCCCAACGCGGTGGACGCGCTGCCCGGATTATTGCTCAGCGACCCGGCTGCAAGCGCGCTCACCGCTGTTGGCAAGGGGCAGAGCGAGACGCTGAGTCTGACCCTCGCGGTGGCCTCGGGTGTGTTGCTGCTGCCGGGATACAGCGCCACCAGCGCGGTCGCGGCGAGCGGGCTGGGCACCGGGACGATGACGCTGAATTTCACCGCCGACGAGGTCGGCGCGCTGAACGCCCTGCTCGCGGGGCTGCAATTTGCCGGGCCTGCGGGCGGAGAGCATCTCGACTACACGCTGGTCAGCCAGAGGACCCTTCTCACCTATGGCAATATCTACCTTAATGTCGCGGGGACGGCGGGGGCGAATGGCAGTATCGTCTCGGGCGGGCAGACGCTCGTGCTGGGGGGGGAGGCGCTGAGCGGTGGGCTGAATGTGACCGGGACCAACACGATGCTCGGCGATTCCAGCATAAGTGATCTGGTTATCGCCCCGAACGCCGCGCTGGAACTGCCCTATAATGCGCTCAGCCTGAGCGGGACGAATATGGATTTCGGCACCCTCGCGGCGGGTTCGTTCTCACTCTCGGGCGCGCTCGAGGCGGCAAACGGGGCGGTGCTGCAAGGGCCGGTATTGCTGGGCGCGGGCGCGCGGGTCGATTTTTCGGGCACGCTCCAGGCTGGTGCCGCCGAGACGCTGAACTACCAGATGGCGCTCGCCCTCGCGGCAGGGGCGGTGATCAGCGGTAACGGCACAGTGCAGGCTGGAAATTTCTCCGAGGCTGGGGTGATCGCGGGGCCGGGCACGCTGCTGGCGCTGGGCGGGGAGACGCTGGTGCTTGCGGGCGGGAGCGTCGGCGGGGGCGCGGATCTTGCGGTCGCGGCGGGCGGGGTGATGGAGGTTGGGCCTTCAGACTCGCTGTTTGGCGTCTTCACCGCCACGGCGATCACGATCGACAGCTCGGTCACGCTGAGCTTTCTCGGCAGTGTCGGGGCCACCCCGGTCAGCGGGGGTTATGCCAATACGCTGGGCGGG
>DAOMCN010000218.1:2137-4109 GCA_035427885.1 Acidocella sp.
AGGATTTTTCCGGGACCATCGTTGGGTTCGCACCTGGGGATCAGTTGATTTTTTCCGGGTTGAGCAGCGCCAGCATCTTAAATGCCACGACCGGGTCCTTTACCATCGGCGGGTTGGACAGTTATGGCAGCACGGTCTCCTACATCATTCATGCCGCCCTGCCGAGCGGGTCCACGCTGTTCCTGGGTACGGATGCGCAGGGCGATCCTTCAGTCATGCTGCGCCCCTCTGGTGCCACTATCCTCGCGGAGGCCGGGGTTTTGGGGGCCAGCGCCGGGGTTGCGCAGCCGCTGCTTGGTGTCAGCCTGGAGCTTGCCAGCAGTACCACGCAAAGTTTGAGTCTCACCCTCTCGGCGAGCCACGGAAATTTGACCGACGGATCGCTGGGGCCGGCGGGGACGATTACCCTGAACGCCAGCGACATTACGACGCTGAACGCCGAGCTGGCGGCGCTGGACTACACAGGAACCGGGGTTGGGGATGCGCTGACCATCGCCAGCTCAACCGGAATGCTGAACGGTTTGCTGGATTATATCTTTATCACCGCCGATAGCGCCGGGGCGGTGAGCGGCTATGACGGCGCGTTTTTCAGCGCGGCGCAGCTCGCCTCCTTTGGCGTCAGCGGAGGTTTAAACCCGTTCACGATGGCCATCGCGCCAGGCGAGATGCTGGTCACCGGGACGGTGGAATTTGCCGATGTGGCGCAGGTCAACGGGATTACCGGGACCGCGTTGTTGATCGATGCCGGAGGCGAGGCGGTATTTAATACCGCGGCCAGCGTCGCGCTGGGCGGGGATGTAACGCTGGGCGATACCGGGGGGGCGGGTACGCTGGCCATTCTCACCCAGGTGTTTTCCGCGAGCGGCAATATGACCCTGGCGGCGGCATCGGCGGCGGCGGGAAGCGAGGCGATGGTCCTGGGCTCGCTCGGGCTCGGCGGGGCGCTCGAGATCGGGGTATCGGCAGCGGCGGTGCTGGACCTGGGTGGGAGCTTGACCGCAGGGAGCCTGACCCTGGGCAGCGGTGGGAGCCTGGTTGCCTACGGTGGCGCGGTGGCGACTCTGGGAAATGTCGCGGAGGGGGGCAGCGTTACGCTCGCGGGAAATGCCCGGGTCAACGCGAGCGCGCTGCAACTGACCGGCGGGCTGACGCTGGGCGGCACAGCGTATCTGGACATCGCCGGGCCTGTGCAAATCTCGACCGCGCAGGGCGCGCAGATTGGCCAGGACGCGACGCTGACCGCCTCGGGGATCACCCAGACGGCGGGGAGCGTCGGGGATGCCGGGACCATTATCTCGGGTAGCTGGGTTGAGGGAGCGGCAGTCTCGTTGAGCGGCGGCGTGGTCGATGTTGCGGCGATGACGCTGCAGGCGGGAGGAACGCTGGCGGGGTATGGCGTGGTCAATGCGGCAAGTATCGTCGATGCCGGGCTGATTGAGGCGCTGGGCGGCACGCTGGTGCTGGGGGGAAGCATCTCCGGGACGGCGGGGCTGGAGATTGCAGGAGCGGCGGCGCTGGAGATTGCGGGGAGCATCGGCGCGGCGCCGATCACCTTCACGGGCGCGGCGGCGCTGCTTACCGTCAACGATCCGGCGAATTTTTCGACCCGCATCGGCAATATGGTAGCGAGTGACGCCATCGATCTGGTCGGCGTCGCGCCCTCGCAGGTGAGTTATGCTGCCGGGACGCTTGCGGTGCAGGATATACTGGGCAATCTGCTGGCGCTGGACACGCTGAGTACGGCGAGCGGGCAACCGGCGGTGAGCCTGGTCTCGGATGGGGCAGGGGGGACGCTGGTGACGCTGGGCGGCGAGTTGCCGTGTTTTGCGCGCGGCACTCGGCTGCTCACCCCGCATGGTTACCAGAGCGTGGAGAGCCTCAAGCCAGGCGATCCGCTGATCACCGCGTCCGGGGCGCGCCGCCCGGTGCGCTGGATCGGGCATAGGACGCTCGATCTGCACGCGGGCAGGCT
>DAOMCN010000219.1:0-4058 GCA_035427885.1 Acidocella sp.
GGCACCGCGATGCAGGTAAAGGTCAAAATCCCAGCCAGAGCCCGCGGCATTTTTTCCGAGCAGGCCCGCTGCATAAGCTTCGTCGATGGCCGACTGAAGGCGGGTCGCCTCGTTATAGTATTCACCGCGGATATAGATGAAACCGGTATGCGCGCCCATCGCGAAACCGGCGATCAGGCAGCCCTCGATCAGCTTATGCGGCTCGTGACGGATAATGTCGCGGTCCTTGCACGTGCCGGGCTCACTCTCGTCAGCGTTCACGACGAGGTAAGAGGGCCGACCATCGCTCTGCTTGGGCATGAAGGACCACTTCATGCCGGTCGGGAAACCCGCACCGCCACGGCCGCGCAGGCCGGAGGTTTTTACCTCTTCGATAATCGCATCGCGCCCCCGCGCAAGAATATCAGCCGTTCCGTTCCAGTCGCCACGCGCGCGCGCACCGGGCAGACTCCAATCCTGCTGGCCGTAAAGGTTTTGATAGATCCTGTCCGCGTCGTTCAGCATTTCTCTACTCCGCCTTGCCGGTTGGCGTCAGCAAGGCGGTTTGTCCTGTCACCGGCGCAGAAGCCTGCCTTCCGATGGTGGAGCCCGCAGGCGGCAACGCCTCGCCGGATTTCAGTTTTTGCAGCAATACTTCCGTCCGCTCGCCGTCCAGGTCTTCATAGTAATCGTCGTTGATCTGCAAAATCGGCGCATTCACGCATCCGCCAAGACATTCCACTTCGGTCAGACTAAAAAGCCCATCTTCGCTGCTCTGGCCGAACGCGTTGATGCCTGAGACTTTTTTGCAGGCGGATACGACGTCATCCGAGCCACGCAGCCAGCAGGGGGTTGTGGTGCAGACCTGAAGGTGGAATTTTCCGACCGGCTTAGTGTTATACATGAGGTAAAAAGTTGCGACCTCATAAACACGGACGGAGGCCATGCCCAGTCGTTCCGCGACGACATCCATCGCCACGCGCGGCACCCAGGCGGAGCCGGTATGGCGGGCCATCTGACGCTGCACGATGTCGAGCAGCGCCATCACGGCGCTGGCTTGTTTGCCTTCCGGATAACGCGCAATCGCTTTGGAGACCGCCGCCTCGGCGATTTCATCAAACGAAAAATCCGTCGGTTCTATCTGAGTATTCACCGATCAATCTCACCAAAAACAATATCCAGGGAACCAATAATTGCTACCGCATCGGCAAGCATGTGCCCCTTTGTCAGCCGCTCGGTTGCTTGCAGATGGGCAAAGCCGGTGGATCGTATCTTACAGCGATATGGGCGGTTCGACCCGTCCGCCACCAGATACACGCCAAACTCACCTTTGGGCGCCTCGACCGCCGTATAAGTGGCACCCGCAGGTACGTGGTAGCCTTCGGTGTAGAGTTTGAAATGATGGATCAGCGCTTCCATCGAGTGTTTCATTTCGGCGCGTGTGGGCGGCGCGAACTTGCGGTCTTGAATTTTGATCGGTCCTGGCTTCATTTTCGCCAAACATTGCTTGATAATTTTCACGCTCTCGCGCATCTCGGCAATGCGCACGAGGTAGCGATCATAGCAATCACCATGACGGCCAGTGGCGACGTCAAACTCAACTTCGGCGTATTTATCGTAGGGCTGGGCGCGGCGTAGATCCCAGGCAACGCCGGAGCCACGCAAGGACGGCCCCGAAAAGCCGCAGGCTAGCGCATCTTCCGCTGAAATCACGCCAATATTGACGACGCGTTGTTTCCAGATCCGATTGCCGGTGAGCAATGTCTCCACATCATCCACAAATTTTGGAAAATGCTCGCACCAGTCGGCAATTTTTTCTGTCAGCCCGGCGGGGAGATCCTTCGCGACGCCACCTGGGCGGAAGTAGTTCGCGTGGAAGCGGGCGCCGGAAGCTGCTTCGTGGAATTCGAGTAGTTTTTCACGTTCCTCGTAGCCCCAAAGCCCCGGCGTAAGCGCGCCGCAGTCCAGCGCAAAATGGGCGACGGCAAGCAGATGGTTCAGCACGCGGGTGATTTCCGCGAACATGACGCGAATCCATTGCGCGCGATCTGGCGCCGTGATTCCGAGCAGCTTCTCCGTCGCCAGAGCGAAAGCATATTCGCAAGCCATCGGAGAAACGTAATCGAGACGGTCAAAATAGGGGAGTGCCTGCAAATAGCTCTTGTACTCGATGAGTTTTTCAGTGCCACGGTGGAGCAGGCCGATATGCGGATCGGCGCGCTCGATGACCTCGCCATCCATTTCCAGGATAAGACGCAAGACGCCATGCGCTGCGGGATGCTGGGGACCAAAATTTATTGTATGCCTGTCGATATCGACAGATTGTGTCACCAGCGGCTTAACCTCGCTCATCGGCGGCCTCCTCCGGCTTTTTCATCGCCGGGCAGCGTGGTCATGCCTTCCCACGGCGAAAGAAAATCGAAATTACGGAATTCCTGAGTGAGTTTTACCTTATCGTACACCACGGACCTGCGCTCCGCGTCATAATGGACTTCGACATATCCGGTGAGCGGAAAATCCTTGCGCAGCGGATGCCCCTCGAAACCGTAATCGGTCATGATCCGGCGATGGTCGGCAAGACCTTCAAACGTCACACCAAACAGGTCCCAAATTTCGCGCTCCCACCAGCCGGCACTGGGCCACAACGAAGACACTGACGCAACGGGCGACGCCTCGTCCGAAGACACGACGACGCGGATACGCTCATTACGGGTGACTGAAAGCAAATTATAAACAATATCAAAACGCTCGGGGCGTTCCGGCCAGTCAACCCCACAGATGTCCATGACCTGCGCGAAAGCGAACTCGTCGCGCAGACAGTGCAACAGCGCATAAGCTCCGTCGCGGTCAACATTCAAAACAAGCTCGCCAACCTCGCGCCAGGCGCGGGTAACGCCGGGCAGAGTCGCCACAGCCTCAAGAACGGCATCCGCCGTGTTCTGTTCGTCAGTCACGCAAAATCGTCCCTGTCCGCCGGATTTTTTTCTGTAATTGCATAATGCCGTAGACCAATGCTTCCGCTGTAGGCGGGCAGCCAGGCACATAGACATCGACCGGCACAATCCTGTCGCAACCACGCACCACAGAATAGGAATAATGGTAATAGCCGCCGCCATTGGCGCAGCTACCCATCGAGATGACCCAGCGCGGCTCGGGCATCTGATCGTAAACTTTCCGCAACGCCGGGGCCATTTTGTTGGTTAGTGTTCCCGCGACGATCATGACGTCGCTCTGGCGGGGGCTAGCGCGGGGGATGATCCCGAAGCGGTCCAGGTCGTAGCGCGGCATATAAGCGTGGATCATTTCCACGGCGCAGCAGGCGAGGCCAAATGTCATCGGCCAAAGGCTGCCGGTCCGCGCCCAGTTCACCGCCTTGTCTAAGTTGGCGACAATGAAGCCTTTACCGGCGATCTCGCCGGTGATGCCTTTAATGACCGCTTCTTGCTCTGGCCCCTGGGGAAGATGCTCCCGGTTCCAGGCAAGCGCTGCCGTGTCTGAGGAAACATTCATACGGCTACTCCCAATCCAGTGCGCCTTTGTTCCACTCGTAGATAAAGCCAACCGTTAAAACGCCAAGGAACCCCAGCATGGAGAAAAAACCCAGGAGTCCGATTCGCGACAGGCTGACCGCCCAAGGGAAAAGGAAGGCAACTTCTACGTCGAAAATAATGAACAAAATTGCAACCAGATAGAAACGGACGTCAAAACGGCGTCTTGCATCGCCAAAAGCGTCAAATCCGCACTCATAGGCGGAGAGCTTAGCTGCATAAGGTTTCTGGTGTGCTGCAAAGAGCGATCCTACAACGAGGGCAACACCGATAAGTGCCGCGATGGCACCAAAGACGAGGATGGGGAAATACTGCGAGAGGACCGGCTGCACTACGCATCTCCTTATCCTGGCTGGGTTTGGGATAAAAAAACCAGCGAGAGAATGATGTGAGCCATCTCGCACCGCAGCGCGATATGGTCAAGAGTTGTAACGGCTTATGTTTGGAACTTACCGCCAGCGCATATCATATATGCACTGGCGCGAGTGACGGGGCTCGAACCCGCGACCTCCGGCGTGACAGGCCGGCGCT
>DAOMCN010000220.1:0-4032 GCA_035427885.1 Acidocella sp.
AGTTTTTCATTAAATCAATTGATTTAATGAAAAACGGCCAACTTGCTCGTTTAAAAAAGCTTTGAGCATGAGGGAGGTATAGCAATCATGCTCTAAGAGCCTGTCGCGATTTTTTCGTTGTTGCGCAGGATGAAGCGCTGGATTTTGCCGCTTGGCGTTTTGGGCAGTTGTTCGACGAAGGCGATTTCGCGCGGGTAGGCGTGGGCCGACAGCCTGTGCTTGACGTGTTGGCGTAATGCCTCGGCCAGTTCGTCCGACGGCTCTACGCCTGGTTTGAGGACGACGAAGGCTTTGACGATTTCCGTGCGCTCGGGGTCGGGCTTGCCGATGACGGCGGTTTCCACCACGGCGGGATGTTCGATCAGCGCGCTTTCCACGTCGAACGGGCCGATGCGGTAGCCCGACGAGGTGATCACGTCGTCATTGCGGCCGACGAAGCTGATGTGCCCGTCCGGTTCCAGCTCCACCGTGTCGCCGGTGCGGTAATAGCCGTTGGAGATCGCCGGGGTTTCCTTGTTGTAATAGCCGGTGAACCAGAGGATCGGCGAGCGGGCGAGGTCCATTGCCAGCGTGCCGGGGACGTTGGGCGGGAGTTCGTTGTCGGCATCGTCCAGCACGGCGACGCGGTAGCCGGGCATCGCCAGACCTGCTGAGCCGGGATAGACGATGTGGGCCAGGCCGTGGTGATTGTTGACTACCATGCCGAGTTCGGTTTGGCCGTAATGGTCGTAAATGGGCGCCGCCAGATTAGCCTCGAACCAGCGGATGACCTCCGGGTTGAGCGGTTCGCCCGCACTGCTGACCACGCGCAAGCGGCCCTTGACCGCCGCCGCCGCTTGCTCGCCCGCCGCGATTAGCAGGCGGAAGGCCGTGGGCGCGCCCGCTAGGTTGGTGATGCCGTGGGTCTGGATGATGCGGTAGGTGCTCTCGACGGTGAAAGGGCCGTCGTAGAGCGTGGTCGCGTGGCCCAGCAGGAGGGGGCCGGTCAGCGCGTAATAGAGGCCGTAAGCCCAGCCCAGATCGGCGATGTTCCAGAATTTGTCGTCCGCGCGCAGGTCAATCGCGTCGCGCATGTAGGCGTAGAAGGCGAGCAGGGCCTTGAGCGGCACCGGCACGCCCTTAGGCAAGCCGGTGGTGCCCGAGGTGGACATCAGCATGAACAAATCCGTGCCTTTGCGCAGGACCGGGGGGAAGGCTGTATCCTGGCGGGCGAGTTCGGCGGCGAAGTCGAAATCTGCTCCGCGCAGGGTTGCGCCGGGCGAGACCACGGCGACCTGCGGGTTTTGCGGGACCTCGTCCAGCTTGCCGCGGTTGGCGGGGTCCGTCACCACCAGCTTCGCGCCGCTGGTTTGCAGGCGTTGCTCGATCGCCTTCGGGCCGAAGGCGGTGAACAGCGGTTGATACACCGCCCCCGCTCGCCAGGTGCCCAGGATGGTCACCACCAGCTCGGGTACGCGCGGCAGCAGGCCGGCCACGACACTGCCCGGGCCGATCCCGCGCGCGGTCAGAAAACCGGCGAATTGGGCCGAGAGGTCGCGCAGTTGCGCGAAGGTGTAGGTCGCGCGCACGCCCTTCTGGTTTTCCCATTCCAGCGCCACACGTCCCGATGCGGCGTGGCGGTCGCAGCATTCGATGCAGGCGTTGATGCCGTCTGTCATCGAGCCTTGCAGTAGGGCCTCGATGTTGCTGAGCTGGAAGCGCTCGTAGGCTTCGCTGTAAGCCATGATGCCGTTCTCGGGCGGGTTGCCGGATTCACGCATGACATTTTCCTCGTCGGTTCTTGATCTGGTTTTTTGATTTGTTATCTGGCCAGTCCGGCGCCACGAGACAAAGCTAGCCGCCCGGTATATGGTATTCAATGACGCATGCGGCCAGTTTTTGCGGCCGATTTTGCCAGGTTTGGTCGGGAGGCGAGATGGAACGCCGGATGATTGCCGCCTCGTTTGTCGATGAGGCGCTCGATTCGTTGCGGCGGCAAGGGCTGCCGACCGCCGAACTGCTGGGCGCCGCCGGTTTGCCGTCCGAGCCTGGCGAGCCGGTCTCCGTCCAGGCTTACGGCGCGCTCTGGCTCGCCATTGCGCACACGCTTGACGATGAGTTTTTTGGGCTGGGCGGGCGGCCCATGCGCCGGGGGAGTTTTGCCCTGCTCTGCCATTGTCTGCTGCACGCGGCCACGCTGGAGCAGGCGCTGCGGCGCGCCTTGCGCTTTCTGCGCGTGGTGCTTGACGATCCGCGTGGGGAATTGGTTGTCCAGGATGGGTTGGCGCTGATCTACCTTGCGGATTCCGGCCCGCCGCGCTCAGCGTTCGCCTACCGCACGTTCTGGATCATTCTGCACGGGGTGGCCTGCTGGCTGGTGGGGCAGCGCATCCCGCTGCGCCGGGTCGATTTCCGTTGCGACCAGCCGCTGCACTGCGCCGATTATCGGATGCTGTTTGGCGCGCCGGTGCGCTTTGGCCAGGCGGTGAGCTGTCTCGCGTTCGATGCCAGGTATCTGCGCCTTTCTGCCAAGCGCGATGAGGCGGCGCTGAAGCAGTTTCTGCGCGGTGCGCCCGCCAATATCCTGGTGCGCTACAGCTATGACGCGGGTTTGGCTGCGAATATCCGTAAGCGGTTGCGGTTGATTGCCCCCGCCGAATGGCCGGGCTGCGAGGCGCTGGCGCGGGAGATGCGGCTGCCCGCTTCTACGCTGCGCCATCGCTTGCAGCAGGAGGGGCAGAGCCTGCGCGGCATTAAGGACGAACTGCGGCGGGGGTTGGCGGTCGAGTTTTTGTCCGGCACGGAGCGCAGCGTCGGCGAGATTGCGGCGGCGCTGGGGTTTACCGAGCCGAGCGCGTTTCACCGCGCGTTCAGGAAGTGGTTCGCCACACCTCCGGCGGCGTACCGGCGGGGGCTTGAGGGGCGCGGCTAGAGCGATGTCCAGCTAAATTGAACCGGAAGGTTCAACTTAGCTGGATGAAATTGCTTGCCACAACAGAGCTGAAGCGTTCCCGTGTGAACGGGAAACGCTTTAGATGTCGTTTACCCCGGCGCGCCTGGCTTGCCAGTGCCAGGAATCGCGGCACATGTCGTCCACGTTCAGCGTCGCTTTCCAGCCGAACAGGCGCTCCGCCGCCGCCGGATTGGCGTAGTAGCTCGCTACGTCCCCGGCGCGGCGGGGGGCGAAGTTGAGGGGGATTTTGCGGCCCGTGGCGCGCTCGAAGGCGGTTACGAGGTCGAGCACCGAAATGCCGATGCCGGTGCCAAGGTTGACGGTCAGCGATACGTCGTTGGCGAGGATATGTTCGAGCGCCAGGGCGTGCGCCTGGGCGAGGTCGCAGACATGGATGTAGTCGCGCACGCCGGTGCCGTCGGGCGTGTCGTAGTCGTTGCCGAAGACGTTTAAATGCGGGCGCTCGCCGGTGGCGACCTGGGTCACGTAGGGCATCAAATTATTCGGCACGCCGCGCGGGGTTTCGCCGATCATCGCGCTGGGATGGGCGCCGACGGGGTTGAAGTAGCGCAGATTGGCGGCGGCTTTGAGCTTGCCGGTGCGCGCCAGGTCGGAGATCAGGTCCTCCATCACCAGCTTGGTGCGGCCGTAGATGTTTTGTACTCTTGTTGGCGCGTTCTCAAGGATTGGCGAGGCGTCGGGCTGTCCGTAGACCGTCGCCGAGGAGGAGAACACGATGCGCCGCACCTCCGCCGCCTGCATCGCCTGAAGCAGGCGGATCGTGCCGATGATGTTCATGTCGTAATAGAGCAGCGGGTCCGCCTCACTCTCGCCGACGGCCTTCAGCGCGGCGAAATGGATTACCGCGTCAACCGGATGCGCCTTCAGTGCCTCGGTTACGGCGGGTACGTCGCGGATGTCGGTCTCGATCAAGGGGAAGGTCTTGCCGGTGAGGTGGCGCAGGCGCTCGGGCACGTCGCGCTCGGCCTGCGCGTGATCGCGCCGCATGTGCCGCGCTCGCTCGAGGACTCGCGGCGCCTGGCGCTCGAGCACTGCGTGCTGCTGCACCACGGCCCCGAGGCGGCCGGCGCCGGCGCGCG
>DAOMCN010000221.1:0-4023 GCA_035427885.1 Acidocella sp.
GAAGGCGAAGCCAGCGAGGATGGCCAGCGTGGTCTCCTTGTCGAACTGATAGGCCGGGTCAATTTCGGGCACATGCTCTGTGCGCACCGAAAAGGCCGGAATTTCAAGGTCAACGTCGATGCCGAAGACTTCGCGCGCTTTGACCGTGATGTCGGGTGTGTTGATCGCCGAGGTCGGCGTGTTGCGGGGTTCGGCGATCGCGGCAATGTTGCTCATCAAAAGTTCAATCCTGTTGCTTCATGCGTAGATATCGGCTTTGGGCAGTCATTCAACCCGGCTCACTCGGCGGCACGCCGGGACGCGCTTTCGGGACTCGCGGCCAGTTTGCCACGAAGTGTCGCATAGGCAAGGTTGATTGTTTTGAGCTTCTCTTCCGAGTGTCTGTTGCCGTTATTCGCATCGGGATGGTGGCGTTTGGCAAGCTCTTTATATTTTATTTTCACGGCGGCGAGGGTGACGGGCCAGATCAGCCCCAGAACGTTCAGGGCCTCGCGCAGATCGGGCGGGGCGCTGAGGTTTGGCGCGGACTTTGGGCGCGCAGAGAACACGAAAGCGTGTAGCTCATCCTCCAGCACGGTGTTCATGCGCGCGCCCTGGCCGAGTTGCCCCAGAGGCCAGCTTGGCCGCTGCCAGGAAGTGTCGGCGCGCAACTCGGCCTCGATCTCGCCAGGGGACATCCCCTTATAATAATCCCAGGAAGCGTTGTATTCGCGGACATGTCCCAGACAGAACCAGTGGAACTCGCGCGCGCCGGTGCGCGATTTTGGCGCCCGGTAGTCGCCTTGCAAGGCGCAACCCGGCATATCGCAGGCCAGTCCCGGAGCGTCTGGCTGGGGTGCGTTGGCGCGCGGCTTGCGTGTTGACGAAATCATGCCCCTAATGTGCGCGCTTAACTTGAATTGGCAACACTCCCGTTGCGGCTAGGATAAAATTGATGATGAACAGGCAAGAACGGATTCAGGATATTCTGCAGGCAAAATTCACGCCTGTCGTGCTCGATATCGAAGACCAGAGTCATAAGCATGCGAGCCATGCCGCGCGCGATGGGCTTGAGCCGGGCGAGACCCATTACAAGGTGATGATGGTCTCTGCGGCACTGGCGGGCCAGTCGCGCCTAGCCCGCCAGCGTGCGGTCAACGAGGCGCTGGAGCTTGAGTTCAAGACCGGTCTGCATGCGCTCTCGCTGGTGCTGCGAACCCCAGACGAAGTCAAAGGGTGAGCCGCGCCGCCTCAACTCCGCCCGTAGGTGTCCTCGAATCGGACGATGTCGTCCTCGCCGAGATAGGGGCCTGATTGCACCTCGATCAGGGTGAGTGGGATTTTACCCGGATTCTCCATGCGGTGCACACAGCCCAGCGGCAGGTAGATGCTCTCGTTCTCGTGGACAAGCCGAATCTCCGCATCGCGGGTGACGCTCGCACAGCCCGCCACGACGACCCAGTGTTCGGCGCGGTGGAAGTGTTTTTGTAGCGAGAGCTTTTGGCCTGGCCAGACGACGATGCGCTTAACCTGGAAGCGGTCGCCGTGGATCAGGCTCTCGTAGAAGCCCCAGGGGCGATAGGTGCGGTTATGGGTGTCCGCCTCCGGGCGCTTGAGCAGCTTCAGCCGGTCCACGATCTTTTTAACATTCTGCGCCTCGTCCTTATGGGCCACCAGCACGGCGTCCTGCGTCGTCACCACCACGAGGTCACGCACGCCGAGTAGGGCGGTGACGATACCATCGCTGCGCGCGTAGCTGTTCTGGACGTTCTCCAGCACGACCTCCCCTTGGGCGGAGTTGCCCTGCGCGTCCTGGCCGGCAATCTCCGCCAAAGCCGCCCAGGAGCCGACATCAGACCAGCCGATCGCAGCCGGGACGACGACCGCCTTGTCCGTTTTTTCCGCGATAGCATAGTCGATGCTGATATCGGGCGCGGCGGAAAAGGCTTCGGTCCCGAGGCGGATGAAGTCGAGATCAGTGCCGCGCGCCTGCGTGGCGGCCCGTACCGCGTTCAGCACATCCGGTGCCAGGCGTTCCATTTCGCTCAGCAGAACGCCGGCCTGGAACATGAACATTCCGGAATTCCAAAGATTTCCAGCCTCGGCGATGAGCGTTTCCGCCGTCGCGGCGTCGGGCTTTTCAATGAACCGGGTGAGCTTGAACACCCCGGGCAGGCCGGGCATGGATTCGCCTTGCGCGATATACCCATAGCCGGTCTCGGGCGCCGTCGGCTGCATGCCGAAGGTGACGAAATACCCGGCCTGGGCGGCGGCGGCGGCCGATTGCACGGCTGCTTCCAGTGCTTTCAGATCGCTGATCGAGGCGTCCGCCGCCATAATCCATAAAACGGCATCCGGGTTGCTCTCAGCCGCGAGCAGCGCCGCCGCCGCAATCGCGGGCGCGCTGTTACGTCCGACAGGCTCCAGTAGAATCCGCGCGCCGTTGATGCCCGCGTTGCGCAACTGCTCCGCCACAACGAAGCGATGGTCCTGGTTTGTTACCACAATCGGCGCGCTGAATCCGGCCCCGACGGCCCGCAGCGCGGTTTCCGCCAGCATCGACTGCTCAGAGATCAGCGGCCAGAATTGTTTCGGGAAGCTCTTACGAGACACCGGCCAGAGTCGCGTGCCGGAGCCGCCGGAGAGGATGACGGGGATGATTTTATCGCCGGGTTCAGCCAAACTCATTAAATTTTCCTAATGTTCGTAAAAGAAACGTTCCACCGGTCTTTGCGCTAGGGCCGCTAAGGCTGCACAATGAGACCATGAGCGATTCCAAGCAAATGTTCCGCCTTGGCGATATGACGTCCCCCGCTTTTGCACAAGCCGCAGCGCTGAAGCCGATAATTCTGCTTCCCCTCGGGAGCCACGAGGACCACGGCCCTCATCTACCGATGGGCGATTATCTTTTGGCCGAGGATCTGGCGCTGCGCATTGCCCAAACGGCGACGATGAGCGGCGTTCGGGCTTTCGTCGCCCCGTGCCTGCCTTTCGGCGTTGCCGATTACTTTGGCGCGACGCCGGGAGGGCTTGCGCTGTCTGCGGGCAGCTTCCGGGCTGTGTTGCGCGAGCTTCTGGGCGGTCTGCTGCGACATGGATTGACCAATATCGTCATTTTGAATGGTCATGGCGGCAATGTCCCGGTGATCCATGAGGTAACGCTGGAGATCCGACAAAACCAAAATCTGATTATTCCATCGTTTTATTTGTGGAAAATCGCCCGGAAATTGATGGAGGACCGGCTCGGCTCGGGGCATCTTGGACGTTTTGGTCATGGTGCGGAACCCCTTCTATCGCTCACCATGGCGTTGCGCGGCGATGCCGTGCAGAAGCGGGTCGGCGCAACGGAGATCGCAGCGACAATGCTGGGCCTGCCGGTTTCCGGATTTGGCACGCTGGATTTTCTAGGGCTGCAGATTGATGCGCCGGTCGAATTTGACCAGGTGCCGCGAGACGCCACCAGGACGTCCTGGCCGCTGGCCTCAGGAAGGCTTGGTGAGGAGGTGGCGAGTGCGTTGGTCGAGATGGCGGCGAAATTTGTGGTTCATTGCGCCGATGCCTGTCGATAAACCGAACTCGGCGGGGGCACGGCCTCTTTGGTGGTGGTAATGGATTCGCTTCATCAGATCATCCCTTTTGCGGGCGTTTTGCTCAGCTTCGCCGTGTTGCCGGGGTTGGCGCCGCGCCTGTGGCACCGGCGAATGGCGGCGATCATTGGCTTCTGGGTCGCACTTGGATTTATCCTACAGTCCGTGTCGGAGGGAGCTTCTGGTGCGTTACTTGAGCTCTGGCAGATATCGTTCGCCGAATTCCTCCCTTTTATCGTGTTGCTCCTGGCCCTTTATGCGCTGGGCGGCGGCATTGGTATCAGAGGCGGGCCCTGGGGGCGGCCATGGGGTAATTTTCTGCTCCTTGTTGCGGGCACGATTCTGGCGTCGATCATGGGCACGATCGGCGCGTCGCTATTGCTGATTCACCCTTTGCTGTCGGCTAACGGGCATCGATTCGAAAAGCGCCACCTGATCCTCGCCTTCATCATTCTGG
>DAOMCN010000222.1:0-3968 GCA_035427885.1 Acidocella sp.
ACTGCGGTGGCGCGCTCTCGCCCCTTGGGGACCCGCCTCTGCTTGTCGGTTTTCTGCGCGGCGTGCCGTTTTTCTGGCCGATGGTTCATCTGTGGCGACCGCTTTTGGTTGTGGTGGTGCCGGTGCTGCTGCTGTGCCTGGCGGTGGATATGTACCTCGCGCGCAGGGAGGCCTGGCCAGCGACGGAGAAGCTTCGCATTAGGGGTGGTTTGAATATCTTCCTGCTGCTCTTGCTCATGATCGCTATCCCGCTTGAGGGCGTTTGGCATCCGGGCAATATCTCGTTCCTCTCGGCGACGATTCCGGGAGAGCATCTTGCGGTGACGGCCCTCGCGGTGGTCTGCATCGCGGTCTCGGAGGTTTTTACCCCGCGCGCCATCCGCGACCATAACCGCTTCGCCTGGGGGGCCATGCGCGAGATCATCATCTTGTTTTTTGCGATCTTCGCCACCATCGCGCCAGTTTTCCATCTGCTCCAGACGGCTAATCTCGCACCCAACCCGCTCTCCTGGTTCTGGGCGTCGGGCATTGCCTCAGCGGTTCTGGATGCCGCGCCGACCTATCTGATCTTTTTTGAGGCTGCGGGTGGGCACGCGGCGAGCCTCAGCGCGGCTCCATCGCGGTTGCTCACGGCTATCGCGGCAGGTTCGGTGTTCTTTGGTCCGGTCACATATCTGGGCAACGCCCCGAACCTCATGATCCGGGAAATCGCGGCGCGTCGGGGGGTAAAAATGCCCGGATTTTTCGCCTTTTCGGGAATTATGATTGTTATTCTGACCCCGATTTACGTGCTGATGAGCTTCCTGTTCTTTTGAGGGGGCACGGCATCTTCCTCCGATTTTAAGGCCTGTCTGGCACCGAGTCGCGCCTTATAAACCCTGGCTCTGCGGGGGGCTGCGCCTCGGTGGTGGAAATTGCTTCGACGACCGCCAGGGACGGGCCGCGCCAGCAGGCGCGCACGCAGGCCTCGACGCTTTGCGGCGCCCCGGCGAGCAATGCTTCCACCGTATCGCGCCCGACATTGCGAACCCAGCCGTTCAGGCCGAATCGCCGGGCTTCGGCGATCAGCCACTCGCGATAGCCAACGCCCTGCCGGTGATGAGGAGATGGGGCGTTTTCACGGCGGACAGAGCTGCATAAAGCGCGTACTGACCAGAACATCCTCGACGACGGTCTGGCGTCTGGCGGTTGCCTCATCGTCCTGGCCCCAGAATTTTTCCTGCCAAAGTTCGTCGAGATGGGCGCAATCGCAGGCAGCCTCAGGGGTTAACGCGCCAGCTTCAAGGGCAAGGCCAAGCACTAGACTGCCGAGTGCTGGGACAATCACCCCCAGCGCGGCCAATTGGTATTCATCCATTTGCGCCAGCCGGGAAGTAAAGCTCACCAGACAAGCGGGGGATTGGACGATGTGAACAACCCCGGCGGTCGATTGCAGGCGCACGCCAAGTTGTCCCTCCAGCCAGTCCAGCCAGGGTTGCCAGGATTTGGCTTCATGCGCCGCCAGCGCGGCATCTTCGGCGCGGTAGCAGAGTAAATCATTCATGCCATAGGCCGCCAACTGCCCGATAATTTCCACTCTCACGTGTCGCACGCGGTCTTGCGCCGTTGTCGTGAGGCGCGTCAGGGGCAGGTCGTCCTGGGTAAAATTTTCCCCGGTTGCGGCCCATTCGGCGGCGATGGCTTCAGCCAAAGCCCGAAACGGGACGCCGAGCGCCTTGCCGCTAGGCAGCTTTACCGGGCGGCTGTCAAGCAGCACGGTGAATTCTCCGTGATTGGCCGCAATCTTAGCAGCGCTCCAGAAGCGTTTCATGGTCCTGACAACAGGTTCACGAGGCTCTTGGGGGCGCCTGTGGCAGGTGGGGGGGGATTGTTCATTGTGCTCGGGTTCTGTGTCATGGGGGCTGCGGCGGGGCCTGGATGCCCCAGCCGCCCAAGGCTGAGTGCGGCAGGGCACACATCGCCTGAAAACGGGCCTTGTCGTCCTGCGGCGACGACGGCGGCAGAACTCGCAACGGAGACCGTCGGGGCTGCTAGGCTGCCGCCGATTTTGACGGGGGCTGCGGGCTCTGGACTGCCCCCCGGTGCCTGTGGGCGCAAGGTGATGTTCAGGGTTCCAGGGCCAAAATCAACACTGCCGTCGCTTTGCAACAGCAGGCGGCTGGAATCCAGCGTCATCGCGCTGACGGTTCCGACACCCTTGGCGGCATCGAGCCGCAGCGCCGCGCATCGTACCGCGACAGGGCCGGGCGCGCCGATCTGGCTCGCGGGTAAACCGGCTGTCCGGAGCGTGGTGCCAAACAGTTGCGCAAGGACGGTGCCATCGATAACGCCATTGACCATCGCAAGGCCGAGTTGCCCGTTCAGATTCGCGGCAATGGCTTGGGCGCTGTCGCCGCTACTGGTCGCCAAGAGCTGTGCCTGGACGGTGCCCTCCGCGTTATCGGGCAGGCCAAGCGCTTTCAGGAAGGGCGAGAGCGCGAGTGCGGGCGCGTCCACGGCCGCGGTTTCTTTGGCAGGCTCTGCGGTCGCATCCAGCGTGGCGCTGGCGCTCACGTTGCCGCCAGGCAATTCCCCGGAGACGTGGTTCAGCGACAAAGTTCCGTTGGCCAGTACGGCGTGGGCTTGCAGGGCCGTGTAATTGGCCCGATTCCAGATCAGAGTGTCGGCGGAAATCTGGATATCCGCGCTGGACGCTTTCAGGATTTGCAGCGGCAAGTGCCAGGCGGGCAGCGTGGCCGAGACAGGCGGGCTGGCTGCGGGAAGCGCCGCGAGGAGCGCGTCGACATTCACCTGGGCAAACTTGAGCGCCAGTTGCAGCCGCGGCTGCTGGTTCAGGAACAGGCTGGCATCGCCGCCGAAGCGGGCGTTATCCATGGTCGCGATCAGGCTATCCAGGCCAATGGCATGACGCAGTCCAAGACCGCCAGGGTCGGTCAGCGTGGTCTGCACCACGATATTCTTCCATGCGGGCAGCGGCGTGCCAGCGATTGGCGTTAACGCGGAGAGGTCGGGAATGGTCGCGTTGATCGCCAAGGCGGCGCCGGAAAGCGTTTTTGGCGTGGCGATTGCGCCGCTGACCGAGAGCCGTGCGCTACCGAGCTGAGCTAGCACCGAGACCGGAAAATTCCTCTGGGGCGGCATGGAAGCAGGCATCAGCGCCGATTTGAACAGGGCCTGCGGTGGGCCAAAACTGGCCAAGAGTGCCAGCGGGACCTTGCCCTTCTCGCCGGTCGCGTTGATCGAAAGCGGCTGATCGAGAGAGGCCATCTCGATATCGAGCGTCTTTATTGCCAAGCCGGGCAGCAGGCTGGAAAGGTCGGATGCCCCGGCCTTCACCGAAAGATTGTCGATCGCGGGTAGCGTGGAATTCTGGTCAACGATGCGGGCCGAGGCTTGGATGTCCAGCAAAGGCGGCAGGTTTTTCAGTAGATCCGGCAGGGTTGCGCCAACCGCTTCCAGCGCCGGAATGTCGAGGTGAAGCGCGAGATCATACCCTTGGGCGGTGCGCGGATGGTCAATCGCCCCTTTAATCGTGGCTTTGGCTCCGCCGAGACGGAGCGACAAATCAACTGGCCACGGTCCGTCCCCAACATTGGAGAACCGCTCGATTGGCCCGACAACCCCCGTCAGCGTGAAAGGGGTTTCCCCCAGGACCGCCTGGGCTTTCAGGTGCAAAGGCGCCGCAGTCGAAGTGGCCGTGCCGGTCAGCCTGGATAGAGACAGCGTCGCCGAGGTCTTCGCATCCGCCCCCTTCAGGTTGAGGAGGCCGTTTTGGATTTCCACCGCTTGCAGGGCAATTTTGTAGCCAGCTACGCGGCCCGCCGGCACTGCGGGCACATTGATGCGAGGGTAGGAGAAGTCCCAGTCCGCCCACCCCGCTTTATTCGATTCGAGGACAATATTGGGCTTCACCAGCGTGAGCTGGAGAATATCGAGATGGTGTATGAGCAGCGGAAACAGCGCGATCC
>DAOMCN010000223.1:0-3958 GCA_035427885.1 Acidocella sp.
GAGACCTGCCTCGCCGGGGCTAACGAAAAATTCATTCGCCGTTTTCGGTTTATCGAAGCCGAATTGAGCAAACTCGGCAAAACCGGCGCTTCCTCCAGCCTTGAGGAAATGGACGCGCTCTGGACCCAGGCAAAGGAGACCGGTCTATGAAATACCTTCTCGACGGCTACGCCCGCTTTCGTAAAACCTATTGGCACCGCCACAAAAAACGCTTCTCCGACTTGGCACGCGACGGACAGTCCCCGCCCGCGATGGTAATCGCCTGCGCCGACTCGCGCGTCGCCCCGGAGGCTATTTTCGACTGCGCCCCGGGTGAAATTTTCGTCATCCGCAACGTCAGCGCCCTGGTGCCGCCCTACGCGCCCGATACCGGCAATCACGGCACCTCCGCTGCCCTGGAATTCGCGGTCCGCACCTTGAAAGTCCGCAGCATCGTCATCCTCGGCCATAGCCAGTGCGGCGGCATCCGCTCGCTCATGACCGGCCCCAGCGGCGGCAACGGCGACTTCATCGCCTCCTGGATGGCCATCGCCAAAAACGCCCGCGCCCGTGTATGCGACGCGCCAGACGCGGACGCGCAAGACTTCGAGACCCTGTGCACCCGCTGCGAGCATGAAAGCATCCGCGAATCCCTGGCCAATCTGCTGACCTTCCCGTGGATCGCCCAGCGCGTCGCCGAGGGCAGCCTGACGCTGGCAGGGATGCATTTCAGCGTCTTCTCAGGCAAGCTGGAAGTCCTCGCCTAAACAAACCGAAAACAATCGCCAACTAAAAGCGCAAGGAAACACGCACATGGCCACCTCCTCGAAACACCCAGAAACCTTGGCGCTACACGCCGGTTGGCGCGCCGACCCCGCCACCACCTCCGTCGCGGTGCCGATCTATCAGACCACATCCTACCAGTTCCACAGCCCCGAGCACGCGGCCAACCTGTTCGCCTTGAAGGAATTCGGCAACATCTACACCCGCCTGATGAACCCGACGACGGCGGTGCTCGAAGAGCGCCTCGCCGCGCTGGAGGGCGGCGTCGCAGCCCTCGCCGTCGCCTCCGGCCAGGCGGCGTCGGCCATGTCGATCCAGAACCTCGCCAGCGCCGGGGACAACGTCGTCTCCTCGACGGACCTGTACGGCGGCACGTGGAACCTCTTTGCTAACACGCTGAAGGCCCAGGGCATCGAGGTCCGCTTCGTCGATCCCGCAGACCCGGAAGCCTTCGCCCGCGCCACGGACGAGAAGACCCGCGCCTATTACGCGGAAACCCTTCCCAACCCGAAGCTGCGCGTCTTCCCGATCGCGGAAGTCGCCGCCATCGGTCGGCGTTTGGGAATTCCGTTGATCATCGATAACACCGCCGCCCCGCTCCTCGTCCGCCCCTTCGACCACGGCGCGGCGATCGTTGTCTATTCCACCACCAAATACATCGGCGGCCACGGCACCAGCCTCGGCGGCGTCATCATCGACGGCGGCAATTTCGACTGGGAAGCCTTCCCCGAACGCAGCCCGACGCTGAACACGCCCGACGCCAGCTACCACGGCGCGATCTGGTCCCAGGCGGTCAAACCCCTCGGCCCGATCGCCTACATCATCCGCGCCCGCGTGGTATTGCTACGCGACCTCGGCGCGGCGCTCTCGCCCTTCAACGCCTTCCAGATCATCCAGGGGATCGAAACCCTCCCCTTGCGCATCACCCGCCACTCGGAAAACGCCGCCGCGATCGCCAAATTCCTTACCACCCGCAAAGACGTTACTAAGGTGATCCACCCCAGCGTCGCCACCGGCATCGAGAAGGAGCGCGCCGAAACATACATGAAAAGCGGCATGGGCGGCCTCGTCGGCTTCGAGCTTCCGGGCGGCAAGGAAGCCGGGACCAAATTCATCTCAGCGCTGAAACTTTTCTACCACGTCGCCAACATCGGCGACGCCCGCAGCCTCGCCATCCACCCGGCCAGCACGACCCACAGCCAGCTTTCGGCCGAAGATCAACGCTCCACCGGAGTCTCAGACGGCTACGTCCGCCTGTCCATCGGGCTGGAACATATCGACGACATCCTGGAAGACCTGACCCAGGCGCTAAACGCCGCCGCGTAACGCCTGAAGCAGGTGCTCGGCGCAAACCGGGCACCTGTTTTATGCGTTATTAAACCAATCCTGCGGCCCGGAGACCTTTCTAAAGCCTTCCATCACCGCAGGCCGCTCCTTAGGCAGGCACAGCAGATTGACCGAGACGATCCCAGGGAAAACATTCTCCTGGCGTCCGGTAAAATTTCCTGGATTGAACAAAGGCGGCGTGTGCCACCAGCACGCATAGCCGAGCGCCTCAAGAAGCTCGATCAACGCCGCGGATTTCTCCCGCCGGTCGTTCTCCAGATACAGCACCGGACGGCACCGGGCGATCAGCCCCCTCGCCCCGGCCAAGACATCGGCCTCCATGCCCTCGACATCAATCTTCAGAACATGCGCCACCGGTAGATCAAGCGAGTCCAGCGCAGTCACCCGGACATGCTCGCCCGTGCTTCCCGGCACCAGTGATACGCCACCAAAATTATTCTCCGCCGCATAATCGAGCGACGGCACCATCAGCACCCCCTCTGAAACGCCGGCTGCCATCGGATAGGTGCGCACATTGAACAACCCGTTCAGCGCCACATTAGCGCAGAGGAGCTGAAAAATAACCCGCTGCGGCTCAAAGGCGAGAACCACGCCTCCCGGCCCGACCCGCTGTGCGAGGGCCACCGTATGCGCCCCGATATTGGCCCCGACCTCGACAACCACCATCCCAGGGGCCACGATCTGTTCAAACAGCACCGTCTCCAGATGGCTGAACTCGCCGTAGAGACCAAGCGAGCGCCCAACATACATATCTCGCCGCAGGAAAAGCATTCTACCGTGGCGGCAATCCTTGAGGTCAACCGGAGAATCCGGACTCTGCGAGATGGAATGACCGCTCATACGACGTGACTCCGTTGCGTTTGCGATGCAGGTTTACGAAATTAACCGCTCCCCGCAAACCCACCCACAACGCCGTCCCTACCTCAACACCGCCGCCGCCAACGCCTCCCAGCTCCGCGCATCGGGTGTCAGCAACAGCCCGCCGCCGATCACCGAGGGCCGATATTCCCCGCCATCGAACTGCCGCGCATACCCGCCCGCCTCCTGGTGCAGCAAAAACCCCGCCGCGTGGTCCCAAGGCATCAGTTTCTGAAACATCTGCACATGGCAATGCCCCGCCGAGAGCATCCGGTACTGGTGCGCGGCGCAGCGATAATCCGTCACCGCCGCGAGCCGGTCCAGCCGATTGAGCACACGGCCGCGCAACGGCTCGGCCATGTAGCGCCAGGACATCGAGCCTACCATCTGCCCAACCGGCACTGGCGCGGCGACGCGTAACCGTCGGCGCGCCCCGTCGCGCGACACCATCCAAGCTCCGCCACCCGCAATCGCCACGGCGGTATCGTCGCCAATCGGATCGTGGATGAACCCAGCGAGCACCCTGTCCTCCTCGACCAACGCCGCCATAACGCCAAACAGCGGCAACTCGGCGGCAAAATTCGCCGTCCCGTCGATCGGGTCCACGATCCAAACTCGCCCCGGCGCGCGCAGCCGCTCCAGCAGCGAAAAATCCGCCGAAACCGCCTCTTCCCCCAACACATCATCACCCGGAAACAGCGCGCGCAGCCCCGCATCGAGCGCGCGTTCAGCAGCCTCGTCGGCGATAGTCACAGGGTCCAGCGGCCCGCTTTTGTCGCGCACATCCCCAGCACCCAAATGCCGGAAACGCGGCAAAATCTCCGCCGCCGAAACCTCCCGCAACAGCCCAATCACCGCCGCGATCTCGTCCTCCGTCATAGCTGCTCAAACTTCGCTTTGTCGGTGGCGCTAAGGCGCAGCCGTAGATGCACATGCGCCTCGTCATCATTGCGCTCCAGCACCTCGCCATGGCGATACGCCCAGGCGATCT
>DAOMCN010000224.1:0-3231 GCA_035427885.1 Acidocella sp.
CAGGCACTTTGGGTGAGTGCAAATGCGCCACCAGACTGATCCCCGCCGCCCAGAAGGCCGTTCCTTCCGCAGCGCCAGGCATCTGGCGGGCAAAATCCGGGGAAAAATGCCCGTCCACCACCGAGATATTGACCCCCACCTTCTCAAAGACCTGGCCGCGCATAACGCTCATCACCCCGCCGCCGCCGCCGGGACGCTCCCAGGCGGTGCGGATGAAGCGTCCGGGCTTAGGGCCGGCTTCCGCCTCGATGGTCTCAAAAACGGCGCATATCCTGTCTCGCAGGGCGGCGAACCAGGCGGTGGCCTCGGGTTTGAGCGCGGCGTGGGCGGGGGGAAGATCGTTCATGGCGGCACTCATAGATGCTTGGGACTGCATCTTCTACTCTTGAAATTTTCTCTCAATCCCGCCATGCCTGTCGCAGAACGAATAAAGCGTGAGACAGGAGACGAAATGGCTGGAACGTCAGCGGACGAAGAAGAAATGGGCGCGCCCTCCCGTCGTGATTTTTTGACGGTGATGGCGGCCTCCGCCGGTGCGGTGGGGATTGGGGCAATGTTGTGGCCGTTTGTCGCGGCACTTACGCCCAATGCCGACAGCGATGCGCTGGCGCATCCGATTGTCGATGTCGCCGCTATCCCTGAGAACACCGCGATCACCGTGACCTGGGCCGGGCTGCCGATTTATATTCGCAAGCTGACCGCCAAGCAGATCGCCGATGCCAAGGCGGTCGTGACCAGCACACTGCCCGATCCGGCGGATTTCATCGACCGGGTGAACCCTGGGTATGAAAATTACGTCGTGGTGGTTGGGCTGAATACCGGGATATCCTGCGAACTGGAGGGCAACGCTCCCTCCGAGTCGCGCGGGCCATTCGATGGCTGGCTCTGCCCTTGCGATGGCAGCGTCTATGACCCGCTGGGGCGGGTGCGCGGGGGGCCGGCGACGAAAAATCTTGCCATTCCGCGCTTTACCTTTCTGAACGACGCACAAATCCGGCTTGGCTGAGGGAAGACAAATCATGAGCAGCGATGCCAAAGAACGCTGGGCCGAAGCCCGGATGCCTTGCTTAAAAAATGTTGGGGAGGCGTTCTGCGCCCCGAACCTGGCGCGCGGCGCGCCGTATCTTGCCGCCCTGCCCGCGCTGATCTGTGGCGCGCTGTTGTTCCTTGTCGCGTCAGGGCTGGTGCTCGCAGTTTATTATGATCCGGCGCATGGGTTTGCCTCGATCCAGTTTATCGAGCGCAATGTGAATGAGGGCTGGCTGATCCGCCTGTTCCACGATACCGGCACGACGATGCTGTTTGGTGCGGTGTTTTTGCTCCTGTTCCGCAGCTTGTTTACCCGCGGCTACAAGGTGCCTGGGGATCTGGTCTGGCTGATGCAGGTCAAGCTTTTCGCATTGCTGCTTGCTGTGGCCTATTTTGGGTATGTGCTGAGCAACGGCGCGGTCAGCGCCTGGAGCCTTCATGGCGTGACCAACGCCACGACCTTGATGAGAGGGTTGCCTGGTTCCTTGGGGCGGTGGATTTTTGGCGGGCCGGATGGGGCGGGGACGCTCTCGCGGCTTGTTGTATTCCATGCCGTGTTGGCGGTGGCGCTGCTGGGGGTGGTTTTTGCCTTGCGCTCGGCGACCCGGGCCGTGACGCCGAAGGTTGCGGGAGGGGTGGGGTTTCATCCTTATTATACGGCGCAGTATTTTGTTGCCTTCGCGGTGTTTGCGCTGATTTTCGCGGTGCTTGCGTTCTTCTTGCCGCATCTGGGGATGAACCCGCTCAATGCGGCGGCGCCTGATCCGTTGATTGTGCCGGGTTTGCTGACCGCACCTTGGTATTTGCAGCCGATTGATGCCATCGCCGGGGTTTTTCCTGGGGTGTATGGCGGGATTTTTGGTGTGGTCGCGGCGATTGCGGTGCTCGCGGCGCAGCCTTGGCTGGACCGCTCCGAGGCGGGCGCGCGGCCGGGGGGGCTTTATCGGCTGCTGGTGATTGTGCTGGCGCTCGATGTTGCCGGGTTGGCGCTGAGCTGTTCGCCGATGCTGACTGGCTTGTTTACGTTCTGGTATTTCCTGCACTTTCTGGTACTCACCCCGCTTGTAACCGCGATGGAGGCAAAATGATGCGCCGTATTTTTGCCCCTGCCCTGCTCGCCGCCGGGCTGATGTTCGCGCCGCACGCACAGGCGGAGAATACCTTGACCCCGTTGCATTTTCAGTCTGACGGGGCGCTTGGAAGTTATGATACAGCGGCGCTGCAGCGCGGGTTTCTGGTCTATCAGAGCGTCTGCGCGAGTTGCCATGCGGCGGGGTCGCTGCATTATCGCGATCTCGCCGCGCTTGGGTTTTCGCCTGAGCAAATCGCGGGGATTGCAGATAAGGTCAAGCTGGCGAACGGGGCGTCCGCTACGATGGACGATTTTTTCAAAAACCCCAACATGTCCGCCGCGGCGTTTGGCGGGGCGTTGCCGCCTGATCTTTCCAATATCGTTAATGAGCGGCCGGGCGGGGCGTATTATGTGTACCGTTATCTGACCGGTTTTGGCGCGGCGCCTGCCGATGTTACGCTTTTGCCGGGGCATCATTACAATGCCGCCTACCCGGGCAACCAGACGATGATGCCCGATATGTTGCGGGGGCACGATGTGCATTATGCCGACGGCACGGTGCCAAGTGCGGCGCAGGAGGCGGCGGATGTCAGCACGTTCCTCGCCTGGGCGGCGGACCCTAATCTCAACGCACGCCATGCGGTCGGGCTGCGCACGGTGATTTTCCTGGTGTTCCTCAGCCTGATTGCACTCGCGGCGAAGCGGAAGGTCTGGCGCGAGACGGCTTAGTGATTGTTACAATGTTTCACGTGAAACATTTGGCGGCTTGAGGTATTCTAACTCGTTGTTAGTGTAGCTTTTTGCGCGCAAGAATCTGTTAAAAACAGGCGTTTGTTGCGGAAAAATAACGATCTTGTTTTGCGGGATTTTTTGTGGGAATGCGCTGTTTTTTAGGGGGTTATTGGGTTTTGAGTTGAAGGGCGGCCTCGGACGGGATTGGGTTTGGGGCTGCTGGAGGGATCGGTCGGAAGTGAGGGCAAGGTCTGGACTGCGGCCATGATCGCCGCTCCCGTTCTGGGAGTGCCTTCCAGGAAGCTGTCGTTCGCCAAAAAGCAGGAAACAGATCAAATGTTTGCGCTTACGTCGGGCAGAGATACGTGTCAGATTTGTGCGGAGAATAATATCTGGCA
>DAOMCN010000224.1:3241-3918 GCA_035427885.1 Acidocella sp.
TAATATTGTTGAGACGCAACCGATTGCTGTCGCATAATTTACAAGTTTTGCGACAGCTAATGTCAGGGTTGGGTGGATTTCTGCGGTCGGCTTACGGCCGGCAGAAGCGGAAATCGGACATTCGGTTTTTGGCAAGATGGGGCCGGAAGGAGACTGACCGCTTAGGAACAAGTCGGGCTACGAAGCTGCCATTCCAGCCGCCCTCGGCGCTGGCCGCTTCCGACCCAAGTCGGACATTCCAGGCCTTCGGTTGACTTCCCGAAAGCAGTCATCACCTAAAGATCCCGTGATAGCAAAGAACCGATATCGGCCAAAACCAAAGATAACGGATATCCTATGGCGGTTTTTTCCAAGCGTCTTTGTGAGTCATATGCTACTATTTGCATCGGTCAGGAAATCGAGCCTTTTGCAAATACAATCCGTTCGATAGAGTAATCTTGCGCCATCCTAAACGCTGAACCAACTTGAGAAGTTTGATTTAAAATGCCCACAACTAAAAGCGTTACCATCGACCCTTTTTCGCTATGTTCTGTTCCCATCCAGATTTGCTGCGGTGATGACATATTAGGTCGGGCTACAGGCTTTTTCTTTGAAAAATCTGACCGTTTATTTTTCGTCTCTAATTGGCACGTATTCTCTGGACGGGAACCGAAGAATGGTCAGCCAAAGGACCAGTC
>DAOMCN010000225.1:0-3850 GCA_035427885.1 Acidocella sp.
GGGCTGAACGTCGAGGTCAGATTGTCCCCCCCGCTCTCGATCAGAATGAGATCAAGGTCCGGAAACCGCCGGTTCATCTCATCCACCCCCGCCAGGTTGATGCTCGCATCCTCCCGAATCGCCGTATGCGGGCACCCGCCCGTCTCAATCCCCAGAATCCGCTCCGGCGCCAGCGAACCAGCGCGCGTCAGGAATTCTGCGTCCTCCTTGGTATAAATATCATTCGTAATCGCCGCGATCTCGATCTTGTCGCGGAAATTCCGGCACAGCGCATCCATCAGCGCGGTCTTGCCGCTACCCACCGGTCCGCCAATTCCCACCCGCAAAGGCCCGTTTGTACTCATGTCCTGAACAACCTCGTATATTGCGTTTCGTGCCGCATCCCGGCGATTTCCGTCGCCCATGCGGCGCCGCCAAGTTCCTCTTCCCCCGCCGCGGCGCTTGCCGCCACCAGAGCCAAAATTTCGCCCTCCAGCGCTGCCTGCGCGCGCAACCCCGCCGACTGGCCAAGCGGGATGAGCCGCACCGCGGCGGAGATCATATTCGCCACGGCGGCGTGCAGGTAGGCGAGCGCCGCGTCCTCCTCCGCCACGCCATGCGCCGCCGCCAAGCGCCCCGCCGCCACGGCATAGGGGATCGGCGCATCTTCCCAGGCAACACCCGGCCACGCCGCCGCCGCCTTCACAAACGCATCGCCCTGCGCCGAACTCTCCAGGCGCCGCTCCGCCCCCGCGCACAGCGCCATACCCAACGCGGCGACATCCTCCCCCCGATACGCCAAACGCAACAAAACCGCGTCCGACCAGAGCGCGCCCAGGCGCAGCGCATCGCCAATCCACGCGATCAGCGCCGCCTCATCGGCAACCTCGCCGGTCTCAACCGCCCATTCTAACCCGGCGCTATAGGCAAAACCGCCTGTCGGGAACGCGGGGGAAAACCAGGTGAGCAGCCGCAACAGCGCATTACCCATGATGATACGCCCCCGATTCTGGGTCGAACGGCGCCGCGATTTTTTGCACGCACCCGCCAAGCTGCGTCACCATCTCGGCGATCACATGGTCGTCGAGAATCCTCAACCGCCCTGGAGAAAACTGCACCGAGAGATGCCGGTTGCCCAGATGCCACGCCAGCCGCGCCAGCCAATCCGCGTTTTCCGCCGTGACTTCCAGGAGATTTTCCTCCGCCGCGCGCACGCCAACAGACCGGCCATCCTCGAGCAACAACGCATCGCCATCGCGAATATGCACGGCCTGCGGCAGATCGAGCAGGATTTCCGTTCCCTGCACTGTGGTAAAGCGCAAACGGCGGCGAAAGCGATGGTCAAAATCCAGCGTCACCGCCTCCGTCGCCGCGCCCGTCTGCCATTCGCCCGCGCGCAAAATTTCAACCGCGCGGATCAAAACAGAAAATACCTTTGCGCCATCGGCAAACTCTCCGCAGGCTCGCAGACCAGCAACTCCCCGTCCGCGCGCACCTCATAAGTCTCGGGGTTGACCTCGATCACCGGCGTTGCATCGTTATGAATCATGGATTTTTTCGAAATTCCGCTCCGCGTATTGCTGACCGCGACCAGCTCGCGCGTCAGCCCGAGTTTCGCGCCCAGATCATCCTCCAGCGCCGCTGCAGAGACAAACAACAGCGAGGATTCAACCAGCGCCCGGCCATACGCGCCAAACATCGACCGGTAATGCACCGGCTGCGGCGTCGGAATGGAGGCATTCGGATCACCCATCGCCGCCATGGCGATACTCCCCGATTTCAGCACCAAATCTGGCTTGATGCCAAAAAACGCAGGCGACCACAGCACAAGATCCGCAAGCTTGCCCGACTCGACCGAGCCGACATGCGCAGAAATCCCCTGCGCAATCGCCGGGTTGATCGTGTATTTGGCGATATAGCGTTTAATCCGGTGGTTATCCGCCGCGCCGTCGCCCTTCAGCGACCCGCGTTGGAGTTTCATTTTATGCGCCGTCTGCCAGGTACGGATCGCGACCTCGCCAACCCGGCCCATCGCCTGGCTGTCCGAGGACATCATCGAGAGCGCGCCGAGATCATGCAGAATATCCTCCGCCGCGATCGTCTCGCGCCGGATGCGGCTCTCGGCGAAGGCGATGTCCTCCGGGATAGACGCGTCCAGATGATGACACACCATCAGCATATCGAGATGCTCATCGAGCGTGTTCACGGTATAAGGTCGCGTCGGGTTGGTCGAACTCGGCAGCACATTAGCCAACCCGGCGACGCGGATAATATCGGGCGCGTGCCCGCCGCCCGCCCCTTCGGTGTGGAAGGCGTGGATCGTGCGGCCCTTGAAGGCACCAATCGTATCCTCAACAAAACCGGATTCGTTCAGCGTGTCGGTGTGGATCATGACCTGGACATCAAACCGGTCCGCCACTGAGAGGCAACAATCGATTGCCGCCGGCGTCGTCCCCCAATCCTCGTGTAATTTCAGCGCGGACGCGCCAGCGCGGACCATCTCCTCCAGCGCGGCGGGCTGGCTGGCGTTGCCCTTGCCGCAGAAGGAGAGGTTCATAGGAAACGCCTCCGCCGCCTGCAACATGCGCTTGAGGTGGAACGGCCCGGGCGTGCAGGTCGTCGCCGCCGTCCCGGTCGCGGGGCCGGTGCCGCCGCCGATCATGGTGGTGATGCCCGAGGCCAGCGCTTCTTCGATCTGTTGCGGGCAGATAAAATGAATATGCGCATCAATCCCGCCCGCGGTGAGGATCTTCCCCTCCGCGGCGATAACCTCCGTCCCCGGTCCGATGATGATATCGACCCCCGGCTGCACATCCGGGTTGCCCGCCTTGCCGATGCGCGCAATCCGCCCGCCTACCAGCCCAACATCCGCCTTCACAATCCCCCAATGGTCGATGATCAGCGCATTGGTGATGACCGTATCGACCGCCCCTTGCGCGTTGGTGCGTTGGGACTGCCCCATGCCGTCTCGGATCACCTTGCCGCCGCCGAATTTCACCTCCTCGCCATAGAGGGTAAAATCCTGCTCCACCTCGGCAAAAAGCTCGGTATCGGCGAGGCGGATGCGGTCTCCCACCGTCGGGCCGAACATATCGGCATAGGCGCGGCGCGTCATACGTGCCATTATTTCGGCTCCCCCATCACCAGTCCACGAAACCCATAAATCTTCCGCGTCCCGCGATAGGGCACGAGGGTAACCTCGCGGCTCTGCCCCGGCTCGAAGCGTATCGCCGTCCCCGCCGCGATATCCAGCCGCTGCCCCTGCGCTGCCGCCCGCTCAAAGCTCAGCGCCGCGTTGGTTTCAGCAAAATGGTAGTGGCTGCCAACCTGAATCGGCCGGTCCCCGGTATTTTCCACCACCAGCACCGTGCGCGGCAGGCCCACATTCAGCTCAACCTCGCCTTCGGGCGCAAACACCTCGCCGGGGATCATCGGATCGGCTCGTGCACGGTCACGAGCTTGGTGCCGTCGGGGAAGGTCGCCTCTACCTGTACATCGTGGATCATCTCCGCCACCCCTTCCATCACCTGCGCCCGGCTCACCACATGCGCGCCCGCTTCCATCAACGCCGCGACGCGCTGGCCGTCGCGCGCGCCTTCCACGACAAAATCCGTAATCAGCGCCACAGCCTCCGGGTAGTTCAGCTTGACCCCGCGCTCCAACCGCTTGCGCGCCACCATGGCGGCCATGGCCACCAGCAGCTTATCCTTCTCACGCGGCGTCAAATTCATACTCTTGCTCCCCTTATCCCTGCCACACGCCCGGCATCGCCCGGCCACCGCGCAGCACGCTCAACGCCGCCAACACAGCCCGGCGCAAGCCCGCGCCATCCGCCGCCATACCGAACTTGCCGGGCGCGGCGAGACCATCT
>DAOMCN010000226.1:0-3848 GCA_035427885.1 Acidocella sp.
AAAACCACCACATTCTACATGATCGTCGGCCTGATCTCCCCCGACAGCGGCAACATCACGCTCGACGGTGCGGAAATCTCCTCCCTGCCGATGTACCGCCGCGCCCGCTTAGGGATCGGCTACCTGCCGCAGGAAGCCAGCATCTTCCGTGGCCTGACCGTCGAGCAGAACATCATGTCCGCGCTTGAGGTCGTCGAGCGCAACAGCGACAAGCGCGAATCGATCCTGACCGAACTCCTGACCGAATTCGGCATCTCCCACCTGCGCCGCACCCCGGCCCTGGCGCTCTCCGGTGGCGAGCGCCGCCGCGTCGAGATCGCCCGCGCCCTGGCGACCTCGCCAAACTACATCCTCCTTGATGAACCCCTGGCCGGGATCGACCCGATCGCGGTGGGCGAAATCCGCGACCTCGTCTCCCACCTGAAGCTGCGCGGCCTCGGTGTGCTGATCACCGACCACAACGTTCGCGAAACCCTGGAAATCATCGACCGCGCCTACATCCTCTACGAAGGCCAGGTCCTGATGGAAGGCGACCCGGAGGCCATCGTCGCCCATGAGGACGTGCGCCGCGTGTACCTGGGCGAAAAATTCAGCCTGTAGCCCCCGCGTCCAAAATTACATGCATTTTTCGCGCCAAAATCGCTTGGAACCCCGCCCCCTTTGAGCTAGCCTTCTGGCATGGCTCTTGCTGGCATCTCTCCCGGCTTCTCTCCCCGCCTAGACCTGCGCCAATCGCAGTCCTTGGTGATGACACCGCAACTGCGCCAGGCAATCCAGCTTCTCCAATACACGAACCTCGAAGCTACCGCGTTCGTCGAGGATGAATTGCTTAAAAATCCACTCCTTGAACGCGTTGACGGAACCGAAACCGTCACCGCACTCGAAGCGCCCCTCGAAGCCGCGCCCGCCCCGCCGCCCGCCGATTCGCTCGATTCGGCCAATTTCGCGAGTAGCGACACCTTCCCCCCCGCCGGGGACGCCCCGCTCGATATGGACGCGAGCAACCTCTACGACCCCGGCACCAGCGCGGACGGCGCCGCCAACTACGCTAACTCCGCCGACCAGGACGAGGACTGGAACCCGATCGACTCCCTAAGCGCCGATAAGCCAAACCTGCGCGAACACCTGGAGCAACAAGCCCGCCTCGCCTTCTCGACCCAGCAGGAAATCGTCATCGCCTCCGCGCTGATCGCGGCATTGGACGAGGCCGGACGTCTGGCCGACCCCCCGGAGAATATCGCGGCAATGCTCGGCGTCCCCCTCGGGCTGCTCGAATCCGTGCGCGCCAGAATGCTGCGCTTCGACCCCACTGGCATTTTTGCCACCTCCCTCGCCGAATGCCTGTCCGTCCAGCTAGCCGAAAAAAACCGCCTGGACCCGGCGATGGCGACGCTGATGCGGCACCTGGAAATGCTGGCCCGGCGCGAGCTGCGCGCCCTGCAGGAGCTATGCGGCGTCGATGCCGAGGACCTGGCCGACATGATCGCCGAGATCCGCCGCCTGGACCCAAAACCTGGCATCCGTTTCGACTCCGAGCCGCTGCGCCCGCTGATCCCGGATGTGCTAATGCGCCCGATGCCCGCCACCCTCGAAGGCGAGAGCGAATGGCTACTGGAGATCAACCCGGAGACCATGCCCAAACTGCTGATCCGCCGTGGCTTCCACGCCCGGATGCTATCCTCGGCCTCGCGCGAGACAAAATCCTTCCTCAACGAGCAGCTCCAGGGCGCGAACTGGCTGGTGAAGGCTCTTGAGTCGCGCGCGCAAACAATCCTGCGCGTCTCCGCCGAAATCGTCCGCCGCCAGGACGGCTTCTTCCGCCATGGCATCTCCCATCTGCGCCCGCTGACCCTGCGCGACATCGCCGCCGAAGTGGCGTTGCACGAGAGCACGGTGAGTCGCGTCACCTCGAACAAATCGATCGCTACGCCGCGCGGCATTTTCGAGCTGAAATTCTTCTTCACCACCGCGATCGCAGGGGCGAATGGCGAAACCCATAGCGCCGAGATGGTCCGCCACCGCGTGCAGAGCCTGATTGCTGCAGAGCACCCAAAAAATATTTTGTCAGATGATGCCGTTGCATCAATATTGCAGAAAGAAGGCATAGACATAGCACGGCGTACCGTGGCCAAATACCGGGAGGCGTTGCGTATTCCAGGCTCGGCGCAACGCAAGCGGGATAAAAATTCCGCTTAGTGCGGTGTTAATAAATCGCACCCTAGATTTCGAGCTCACTGGTTCGGGAGAAGACCATGCAACTGACGGTCTCAGGAAAACAAGTCGATCTGTCGGATGCCCTGCGCGTGCATGTGGCGCAACATCTGGACGTCATCACCAACAAGTATTTTGATCAGGCGCTGGAGGCGCAGGTTACATTCAGTAAAGCCCGCAGCTTCTTCACCTGCGACATCAACGTCCACGCCGGGCGCGGCGTGATCGTGCGCGGAGAAGGCGAAGCCGCCGACGCCCACGCGGCGTTTGACGACGCCGCCGAGCACATAGCCACCCGTCTGCGCCGCTACCGCCGCCGCGTCTCCGAACACGCGCGCGACGCTGGCAACCGCGCCAAGCCTGAAAACGGCCGCCAATACGTACTCCAGGCCGAAACCACACCAGAACCCGAACCCACCAAACCGGAGGCAATCGTCACCGAAGCCGCAGCGCTGCACGCGACCATCATCGCCGAGTCAGACGCCTCGATCGAAACCCTGACCGTGCGCGACGCCGTGATGCGGATGGACCTCGCCTACCAGCCGGTCCTGATGTTCCGTAACTCCAAGAACGGCCAACTGAACGTCATCTACCGCCGCCCGGACGGCCACGTCGGCTGGATCGACCCCGGCGCGCAAGCATAGCGCGGAGAAAGCAAGGCCAGGAGGAACGCCCCCTGGCCTTGCTCTGCGCCCTCAAACGTATGGCGGCACCGTATATCCCGCAGGCGAGAGTGTGAAGTTCTCATATCCGGTCTCGGTAACGCCGATCATATGCTCAAACTGCGCGGACAAACTCCTGTCCCGCGTCACCGCCGTCCAGCCATCATCGAGAACCTTAACCTCCGGCCGACCGATATTGACCATCGGCTCGATGGTAAAAAACATCCCCGGCTTAAGCACCGCCCCGTCGCCGCGCCGCCCGAAATGCAGCACATTCGGCGGCTCGTGAAAATTCTGCCCGATCCCATGGCCGCAAAAGTCGCGCACCACGGAAAACCGCTGCGCCTCGACATAGCTCTGGATCGCATAACCGATATCGCCAAATGTCGCGCCTGGCTTGACCACGGCAATCCCGCGCATCAACGACTCATACGTAACCTCGATCAGCCGCTTAGCCCGCGTACTGGCCGTCCCCGCAACATACATGCGCGAGCTGTCGCCATACCAGCCGTCCAGAATCACAGTGACATCGATATTAACGATATCCCCATCCATCAACTTCTTCTCGCCGGGAATACCGTGACAAACGACATGGTTGATCGACGTGCAGATGGATTTCGGAAAACCGCGATAATTGAGCGGCGCCGGAATCGCCCCATTGGCCAGGATAAAGTCATGACAAAGCGTATTCAGCGTCTCGGTGGTTACACCGGGAACAACATGCGCCCCGATCATATCCAGCGTCAGCGCCGCGAGACGCCCCGCCGCGCGCATCGGGACAAAATCCTCTGGCTTGTGAACCTTAATCCGCCGGGACTCAGCGCCGCCATCCATCATTTAAACTTTCATAAGCTGAACAAAGACCCGGACAAATCGCCCCGTCTTTGTGTTTATACATGCAGATGCGCCCGCTCAAAGGCAAGTCCCAGTGCGTACTCCCCGCCCAAAGTAATGTCAGTGGCATTGACCGAACAA
>DAOMCN010000227.1:0-2929 GCA_035427885.1 Acidocella sp.
GCACCTCCAGCACACCAGGCTCAACCATCGGCCGGGGGCCAGGTGCCATCGCAATCCCCTCGGCCTGCATCATCGCCTCGATGTCGGGCTCAGCCCGGCTCAGTGCCGCTGGCGTCATCAGGCTCCGCAATATTGCCCCTGCTTGCCGCAGCAAGTCGGCCCGGTCGGCATCCCCCGCCGCCATTTGCACCGCGATCGATTCCACGGCGGCCACCACCTCCGGCCGAACCGAGGGCGGCGGCCCGGCGTTGGGCGGCAGCCGCCAACGCTTGATGCGGTCATCCCCATCCAAGGCCTCCAGCTGGGGATATGTCTCAGCCAGCCGGTCCCGCATCCGCTCAACTGTCCGCCGTTTCACGCCGAGCTGGCTCGCCATCTCGTCCAGAGACAAGCCCACCCGGCTCCCGGCGAGCAGGGTGGCAAGATGAAGCAATCTCTGGGCAGGATCATACCTCACGTAACGAGTTTGCGCAGTCTTGCGCCTGTCAGCAATCCCAGTCAGGCCAATCACCCGGTATCTCCAAAGGGGCTGGTTCAGGCGGACCACCGTATTGGATAAGTTCGTTTCGCCTTACGAGATCCACCAAAGTGGATTTGTGGCCAACCTCGGTATTCCGGCTAATCACCAGAAGACCATGGCTGATGAGTTTTTCTTGTCGCTGGAAAGCCGCATTAATTTCGGGTTCTGAAACCGCTAATAGCAAAGCAAAGGCCGTATTAAATCTCGGAGGCTGGTGATTTCTCGGACTTGAGGCAAGGTAGCAAAAAAGGGCGCCGACTGAAAAGTCAGCATCAAGTCGCGTGATCAATTCAAGCAACGAGTTTTCGATAAAGCTAAGATTAAAGCAATCAGATATCTTTCGAAGCACCTCTCCTGCAATGGAGGCGTCATCACCCGCGCGCGATATTAACATATCCAGGTCATCGCCCAATGTTTGCCAAGATTCTGATGTCAAATATTGAGCGCGCATTTTCCAGTCACTGTAGTTAGCCGGATTATCATCATCCCAAGGCGGCACCCAATTCATCTTCAGCCGATCCCTGTCAAACGCGACCCAGTCGCAAAATGCGATCGACGCCTCGGAGCCAAAAGCCAAACCCTGGTAAGCATTGCGGAAATATTTGAGTAGGGCGGCGTTATTCTGAGTGTATGCTCTGTCCATCCCGGAAGGCTGATCTAGGTACTGGTCGTCAAAATCATTTTCCAATTTTACCTCGAGCGTCGTGTTTAAGGTATAAACCACAGATGAACGACCAAATCGGACGTAGTGATTTAGATGGTCTGCACAGGCATAATTTGGTGAATTGGCTACGAAACGAAGCTGGAGCTTGACCAGCCCATCTCGGTTCAATAACAAGGGATTTTCCAATCATTCCCAAACTCGTTGTCAGGACCGTCATGTTCACCCCATCTTCCCTCCACCCCGCTCAAACGGCAGCCGAACAGGCTGTTATGGGCGGGGTGCGTGAGGTTGCATGGCAAAATTTCCGAATTACCATTTTCGTTAAACAAGCGTTTTGCCATCTCCCGAATTCGCCCGAATTGGGCTCGGAGG
The DNA here is from genome assembly GCA_035427885.1 of Acidocella sp. Classification (GTDB taxonomy): domain Bacteria; phylum Pseudomonadota; class Alphaproteobacteria; order Acetobacterales; family Acetobacteraceae; genus Acidocella. Next base: position 1,557 of record DAOMCN010000227.1, read on the forward strand.
CTGAGCGGTGATCTGATCACCGCCCGCCAGGTTCTGGACACAGAACCCAAACCGAGCCCCGTCTGGCAAGCGCCATGCGGGGTTTTTTTATTGCTATTTTCGCCCATCGACAGACAGGAGGCTATCATGACACGCAAAGGGACCGAATTCTCGACCGAGACCATGAGCAAGCGCCGGCGCGGATTTTAACTCGGAGACCGCTGTCAAGCGCGGCCTGCGGGTGGTGCATGGGGATAAGGAGCTGGTCGAAAAACTCGGCCGAAAGGACCCTTGCCCCTGCGGCTCCGGCCAGCGTTTCAAAGCCTGCTGCATGACCAACGACCGGTTTCAAGGACCGGAACTTCTATGAGCGCTGATTTTGGCGCCAAAACGGATGAAGACGATGCGTACCGATGAGACGATCACGCTTTTTAGGCCGGTGGGTCCGGTAGAATTGGAACTGATTCGCCAGAGTGGGTTTCGGGCTTTCCCGCCACGTCTGCCGGAGCAGCCGATTTTCTATCCGGTGCTGACGGAGGACTACGCCGTGAAAATCGCGCGGGACTGGAATGTGCCAGCCTCCGGCGCCGGGTATGTCACGCGGTTCGCCGTGTTGGCATCGTATTTGGCTGCCTATCAGCCACAGGATGCCGGCGGCGGATATGCCGGCGTTCAATGCCGCGATTATCGGCGAAATCGAGATCGTCGCGACATTCCTTGGGCAGGCAGGTGCATGATGGATCTGATCATGGAAATCCGGTTCGGCTCTCATCTGTACGGAACCGCAACGCCGCAATCTGATCTGGATTTTAAGGCGGTTTATATTCCGGACGCGCGGGACATCTTGCTCCAGCGTGTCCGGGATAATATCGGCATTTCGCCAGATAAAGAGCCGGGAGCACGAAACAGCCCGGGTGATGTCGATCGGGAGATTTTCAGCCTGCAACGTTATCTGTCCCTGCTTGCCGAGGGCCAGACGATGGCGCTCGACATGCTGTTCGCACCGGATTCCGCGATGACCATGGCACCGGCGCCGCTCTGGCGCGACGTTCAGATGAATGCGCATCGCCTGGTCACCCGGCGGGCCTCCGCATTTCTGCGCTATTGCCGGCAGCAGGCCAATAAATATGGCATTAAGGGTTCGCGCATCGCGGTGGCGCGTCATGTGCTTGCCGTTTTGGAATCGGCGGAAGCCGCCTATGGGACGACGGCGAAGCTGGCGGTCGCGGAAACCGAAATGAATGCCTTTGAAGCTGGCGCCGCCCATTCGGCTTTCGTCGATCTGCCGACGCCGAGCGGACAGGTCGTCCGGCATTTGGAAGTGTGCGGCAAGAAATTGCCGTTTACGAGTTCCATCAAAAGCGCGCGGGAGATTGCTCAGCGCCTGGTGGATG
>DAOMCN010000227.1:2939-3841 GCA_035427885.1 Acidocella sp.
GTACGGCCAGCGCGCGCTGCAAGCAGAACAGAACCAGGGGATCGATTGGAAGGCATTGTCGCACGCGGTGCGCGTTGGCCGTGAAGCACTTGAGCTTTTCACGACGGGAAGGATTACCTTTCCGCTACCATACGCGAGCGAAATTCTATCGATCAAGCGTGGTGAGCTGAAATATGAGAGTGTCGCGGAAATGATCGAGCAGCTTCTGGTGCAGGTCGAAGCCGCGGCGGAGTCTTCCAATCTGCCCGACGCGCCTGATCAGGCATTCATCGACGACCTGGTCGCTCGGGCGTATCGGGCCAAGATTATGGAGGCCGGATAATGGATTTTGACGATCCGTATATTTCGCCGGACATTCATCGCCGGATCGAGGCCGAGCTTGATGCGGTCGAGCAGCAGCACGGCGTGCGCATTCTGCTCGCCGTGGAATCCGGCAGCCGCGCCTGGCGCTTTCCGTCGCGGGACAGCGACTATGATGTTCGGTTCATTTATCAACAGCCGGTCGAGAGTTATCTCGCGGTCAGGCCGCGGCGGGACGTTATCGAGCGGCCGATCGATGCCACGCTGGATGTGAATGGCTGGGATTTGCGTAAGGCGATGCAGCTGATGTTGCGGTCGAACGCCGTTCTGTTGGAATGGCTTTGCTCGCCTGTACGCTATCGCAATGGCGCTGAGGTTACGGCGCCATTCGCAGCGCTTGCGCGGGAAACGGCTGACCTGACCGCGCTGAGCTACCATTATGACCACCAGGCGCGCCGGAGTTTTGAAGAGATTTTGTCCGCGACTGAGGGCGTTCGTCTTAAGACCTATTTTTACGCGCTTCGGCCGGCGCTGGCGCTGCAATGGCTGCGCGCCAAAAATGAACCGCCACCGATGGATTTACCCACGTTGATGGCAGGGCT
>DAOMCN010000228.1:0-3840 GCA_035427885.1 Acidocella sp.
GATGGTTTGTGGCGCTGGCCCTACCGCCACTGCACAGCATGGGACCAAGGCGGCGCAGCGTTGCCTTGGTGGTGAGTTTTGCCCTGAGCCTCCAGGCCTTATTTTTCGCACCCTATACAGTGCCCTTCTTGTATTTTCAGTTCTGACCATGCGGCGACTCTTATGGACCTCCCTGCTTTCGATCCTGCTCTACCTTACGGCCTTTGGTGCGCTGGTTGACCGACCGTTGTCTTTGGGGCTGGTGCAGCTGGAGCTTGCACAGAAGACGACGCGGCTAGCGGCGATGCCGTCTCCGAAACTGATTATTTTGGCGGGCTCGAACGGTCCTTATTCCCACTCCTGCGTGGTGCTGGGCGCGATGCTGAACCTACCGTGCGAAAACGCGGGCATCGCCGTGGGCATCGGGCTGGACGATATTTTCGCGCACTATGCATCGCTGCTGCGCCCGGGCGATGTCGTCTATATGCCGATGGAGATTGAGCAATATGCCGCAACGTGGGCGCAGTATCGCGCCGGTGTCGATGGTGGGTTTTTGCTCCGGCATGACCCTGAAATTCTGAGGCAATTGCCTGCCGGCCGGATTTTTGGGGCAGTATTTTGCTGCAATTTGGCGGATCTGCTCGAGTCGCTGGCAGAGATGCCGATGGCGCGCTTTGGGGGGATCAACCCGGGGCGCTTGTTGGCCGCCGAGTATAATGTCCAGGGCGACCGGATTGATAATGCTCTGGTCAATGCGGATACGGCGCTGCTGAACCATCAACCCCGTGTTCTCCCAGATGGAACGACGATTACGGATGGTTATGGCGCCGCGTTGATTGCCCGCTTTGTTGCCCGGGAGACCAGTCGAAAGATTATTGTCATCGGTGGCCTGCCGACCGACTTCACAACCGTTGTCTTAACCAGGACGCAGATTCGGGCCGTTGCATCGATTTACACGACGCATGGCGGCGGGTTTATGACTTTGCCGAACGACAGCCTCTACCCGGCGACAGATTTCTTCAACAGCGAGGATCATCTGGCAAGACCATGCCAGTATCTGCACACAATGGCAGTGGCCAACGCGCTGGCAGCGTTGCTGCACCGGCCCGTGGTGCCGCCGGGAAATCGGGTTGTCCGGTTTGCCCAAACCTGCCCGTCAACGTTGGCGGGCAGGTAGTTTAAGCAATCAGTGCGGAGTGCTGCCCCGCGACCCGCGACCAGATGGTGGCCTCGTCCTCATCGAAAAGCTCGGTCAGCTTGCGCATCATCGTGCCGCCCAGGTCTTCGGCGTCAACGATGGTCACGGCGCGGCGGTAATAGCGGGTCACGTCGTGGCCGATCCCGATCGCGATCAGTTCGACCAACTCGCGTGTCTCGACATCGCGGATGACATCGCGCAGGTGGCGCTCCAGATAATTCCCGGAATTCACGGACAGCGTGGAGTCGTCTACCGGCGCGCCGTCGCTGATGACCATCAGGATACGCCTATGCTCCGGGCGGGTGAGCAACCGCCGATAGGCCCAGAGCAGCGCCTCGCCGTCGATATTCTCCTTCAGCAGCCCTTCGCGCAGCATGAGCCCCAAGTTTTTGCGCGTCCGGCGCCAGGGCGTATCGGCGGATTTGTAGATGATGTGACGCAGATCATTCAACCGTCCAGGCGCTGAGGGCTTGCCTGCGGCGACCCATTGTTCCCGGCTCTGCCCACCTTTCCAGGCGCGAGTGGTAAAGCCGAGGATCTCGACCTTAACGGCGCAGCGCTCCAGCGTGCGGGCCAGAATATCGGCGCACATCGCCGCTACGGTGATGGGCCTCCCGCGCATGGAGCCGGAATTATCGATCAGCAGCGTCACCACGGTATCGCGAAAATCCGTGTCGCGTTCGCGCTTGTAGGTCAGCGCCAGCAGAGGATCGACAATGATGCGCGAAAGCCGGGTGGCGTCCAGCATCCCTTCTTCCAGGTCGAACTCCCAGGCTCTGGTCTGCTGCGCGAGCAGGCGGCGTTGCAGCCGGTTGGCCAGCTTGGCGACTACGGCGTGCAGGTGTTGCAACTGCTGATCCAGTTGTTGGCGTAAGCGGCTCAGCTCCTCAGGGTCACACAGGTCTTCGGCGTCGATTTCTTCATCATTTGCGCGGGTGTAGGCGCGGTAAGTCGCGCTGTTGTCATCGGGAGCGCTCTTGCGGCGCTGCTGAGGTCCGGCGGGCGCGTCATCCGCTTCGGCGGATATGTCCTGATCCTCTTCGCCGTCCTGGCCTTCCTGATCCGAGGCCTCGCTTTCGGCCATTTCCGGTGCTGTGGCCAGCATAGGGTTTTCCTGGGCCTGGCTCTCGCTTTCGCCGTCTTGGGAGTTGTCCTGCTGCGGTGTTTCCTCGGCGGAATCCTCGCTGTTTTCGGCTTCCTCGTCGTTGGAGTTTTCGGCTTCGGCTTCAGCAAGGTCCAGTGCGGCGAGCAGTTTCCGTGCGGCTTTGGTGTAGTTCGACTGGTCGCCCTTGCTGGTGGCAAGATCGTTGAGGGCCGCTTCGGCGCCCGCTCCCAGCGTGTTTCGCCAAAGGGAGAGAATGTGCCGGGCAGACTCGGGAATCGAGTCGGGGTCCATCCGGTCGCGCGCCAGCAGCGCCAGCGCATTGACCAGCGGGAGCTGTTCGCGCCGGGTCATGCGGTCCAGCCCTTCGTTCTCATATTCGGTGTTGAGTTTGCCACGAAGATTGGCGGCCACCCCTGGCATGTGGGCGGCGCCGACGATCTCAACCCGCGCCTGTTCTAGTGCGTCATAGGCTTCCCGCGCTTCACGGCTGGCCGGGGCGCGGGCGGTGTGCAGGGTGTCGTCGTGATGGCGCAGACGCAGCGCCAGGGAGTCGGCGATACCCCGCAGCTTGACCATTTCGACCGGGCTGAGGGCGCGCGACGGCGAAGGCAGCCGTGCGCGCTTACCCGCCAGGCCCGGCTGGCCGGGTTGGTAAGCCACCTGAACATCGGGCGTCTGGGCAATCGCGCGCAGCGCGTTTGCTGTTGCGCGCTTGAAGTCCTCAGATCTGCCTTGGTCGGGATTGGAGCTCATCTGAGGTCAGGCGGTTTTGCGCAGGCCGGTCGCGATCTCCTCGTTGAAGCAGCGCTGGTAGTATTCGGCCACCGTATTGCGCTCAGCTTCGTCGCATTTGTTCAGGAAGGTCAGCCGGAAAGCAAAACCGATATCACCAAAAATCCGAGTGTTCTCGGCCCAGGTGATAACAGTGCGTGGCGACATGACGGTGGAAATATCCCCGGCGATGAAACCGGCGCGGGTCAGGTCGGCCAGGGCCACCATGCTCTCGGTACGCTTCTTGAATTCGGTATCGCTGGCCGGAACGCCGAGCTTGGCCATCACGATCGCCACCTCCTGCGTGAGCGGCAGATAGTTCAGCGTGGCGACGATGTTCCAACGGTCCATCTGGCCTTGGTTGATCTGCTGTGTGCCGTGATACAGCCCCGTGGTGTCGCCCAGGCCTACGGTGTTGGCAGTTGCAAATAGACGGAAGCTGGGGTGTGGCCGGATCACCCGGTTCTGGTCAAGCAGGGTCAGACGGCCCTCCACCTCCAGAACGCGCTGGATCACGAACATGACATCCGGGCGTCCGGCGTCGTATTCGTCGAACACCAGCGCGCAGGGGTGCTGCAAGGCCCAGGGCAGGATGCCTTCGCGGAACTCGGTGACCTGCTTACCCTCTTTGAGAACAATAGCGTCCTTGCCGATGAGGTCGATACGACTGATATGGCTGTCGAGGTTGACGCGGATACAAGGCCAGTTCAGCCGCGCGGCAACCTGCTCGATATGGGTTGATTTGCCGGTGCCGTGATAGCCCTGGACCATAACGCGCCGGTTGAAG
>DAOMCN010000229.1:0-3820 GCA_035427885.1 Acidocella sp.
GCTTGTGCTCGCGGCGACGCCGGTGATCTCGCCGCCGACCTATGGCAAGCTGGTGGGCGAGACCTATCGGAACCTCTCGCATTTCACCCTAAGCCCGTATGGCGAGCTTTATACGCGGGGCATCACCATGGGCCTCGCCTCGCCCTGGCATGGCTGGGGGTATAACGGGTTTCGCGTTTACTGCCCGCAGCCGCGCTTTGCCACGGGGTTTCCGGCGCTGGGCATCGTGCCCACCGAGATCGGACGTGGGGCGTGTAACCTGCATCCTCATAACTATTACGTGCAGGCCTTTACCGATGCCGGGGCGCCGGGGCTGTCGCTCTTTATCCTGCTTGGCCTGACCTGGCTGATGGGCGCGTTTCCGGCGGGCTCGCGCAGGCACGAGGCGGTGAGTGTTGGGGTGTTCATCGGCATTGCCACGTTTTTGTGGCCGTTCGGCTCCACCGACGAGTTTCCGGCCTTGTATATGCTGGGCTGGTTTTTCCTGCTGCTTGGACTGGGACTGCCCGCGCTGGCGCGGCGCGGCGAAGGTGGGGAGACGTTAGTGATACTGCCGCGCCGGGAGACATTTTCGCCGCAGGGGGCTGGGGCCGTGGCGCTGATCGTGCATCGTTTTGCGCGGGCGTTGCCGGGGAGCGTTGTGCTTGGGCGGGCTTGTCTGGGGGCGTTTGACGATGTCGCGTTTGTGCCGGTGCGCGGGGGCTTTGGGATGCTGCGTGCGATCTGGCGGCTGCGCCCAGCGGTCATCGAGGTGCATCAGAGCGCGCGGCTCGCGCTGTTTCTGGCGCTGGTCTGCCGCGGGTCGCGGGTTTTGATTGTGTTGCATAACGAGCCGGCCAGCCTGCGCGGGCTCAAGTCCCGGTTTGGGCGCTGGGTGACGTTGCATGGGGTGGATTGCGTCGTATGCGTGTCGGATTATGTGCGGGGACGGTTTATGGAGGGGTTGCGCGGTCCGGAGGCGGCGGTGCTGCATAATCCGCTCAGCCTGGAGGCGTTGCCGCCGCGCGCTGCGGTGCGCGAGAGGGTGGTTTTGTTCGTCGGGCGGGTGAATGCGGAGAAGGGGGCGGATAGTTTTGTTGCTGCCTGCGCGCTGGCGCTGGGGCGGATGCCGGGATGGTCGGCGCGGATGATGGGAGGGCATTGGTACGGGCCGGACAGCCCGCAGACGCCGTTTGTGGCGCGCATTCGCGCCGAGGCGGCGGGGGTGGGGGTCGAATTCGCGGGGGCGCGCCCGCATGGGGAAGTGCTCGCGGCGATGGCGCGGGCGGCGATTGTCGTGGTGCCCAGCCGCTGGGCCGAGCCGTTCGGGCTGACCGCGCTGGAGGCGATGGCCAGCGGTGCTGCGCTGATCACCACGCGGCAGGGTGGGCTGCGCGAGGTCGCGGGCGAGGCGGCACGGTATTTTGCCGTGGGGAACACGGCGGCGCTGGCGCAGGCGATGGTGGATCTGGCTTTGGACGCGTCGGCGCGCGAGGCGCTTGCCGCGGCGGGGCTTATACGCGCGAAACAGTTTAACACGCCTGTGCTCGCGGCGAGGCTCAGGGGCTTGCGGACCGGGCGGGAAAGGCTAAATCCTGCGACGAACGAAGCAAATGGAATTTTGGAACATGGCTGATCTTATTCCCGTGACGGTGCTCACCGGCTATCTGGGCGCTGGCAAGACGACGCTGCTCAACCGCATTCTCACTGAGAAGCACGGCAAGAAATATGCCGTTATCATCAACGAGTTTGGCGAGCTGGGGGTGGATAACGACCTTGTTGTCGATACCGACGAGGAAGTTTTCGAGATGAACAACGGCTGCATTTGCTGCACCGTGCGTGGGGATCTGATCCGCATCATCGGCGCGTTGATGAAGCGGGCGCAGAAATTCGACGGGATTATCGTCGAGACCACGGGCCTCGCTAATCCGGCGCCGGTCGCGCAGACGTTTTTTGTTGATGACGACGTTAAGGCGAAGACGCGGCTCGATGCGGTCGTTACCGTTGTCGATGCCGGGAATTTCCTGGCGCGGCTTGCGGATTCACCGGAAGCCGCCGAGCAGGTGGCGTTTGCCGATGTCATCGTGCTCAACAAGCTTGATCTCGTCTCGCCCGAGGAACTGGCGGCGGTGGAGGCGCGCATCCGCGAGATCAACCGATTTGCCGAAATTCACCACGCGACGCGCGGCGATGTGCCGGTCGATAAGCTGCTCGGGGTGAATGCGTTCGATCTCGGGCGGGTGCTGGAGAGCATGCCGGATTTTCTCGATGGAGAGGCCGAGCATACGCATAACGAGCATCTGACCAGCGTCTCGCTGAAGGTTACCTCGGCGTTGGATGCGGAGAAATTTCAGGCGTGGATCGGGCATATCCTGCAGACCCAGGGGCAGGATATTCTGCGCACGAAAGGGATTCTCAGCTACAAGAACGAGGATCGGCGCTTTGGCTTCCAGGCCGTGCATATGATGGCCGATGGCGATTTCTTGCGGCCCTGGCACGCCGACGAGGCGCGGGTCAGCCGGATTGTGTTCATCGGGCGGGGGTTGAACCGGCCGCAGTTACGACGCGGGTTTGAGAGCTGCGCCGCCTGATTCAGAGCTGAGTATGCGGGGTTAGCCAGGAAGGCACATGGCCGTGGGGAACGGTCATGTGCGGGAAAACTCTGGCGAGCATGAGCAGCACCAGCAAGACGATGATCAGAGCGGCGAAAATGCGTCCCAGGGCGCGGACGGCGTAAACGATCAGCAGGACCGCCGCGACGGCAAGGAGGATGAGCTGTGCGTTGGGCGGGATGCCCAGCGTGCTCATCACGGCGGCGAGGAGGCCGTCGAAAAAGCCGACGACGGCCAGGATCAGATTGGCCAGGGACAGGATGATGAAGATGATCAGATTGATGGCATGGGTCATGGCGCGGTCCTTGGTTGGCGGTCTGACAATGGTGCCGCGTTAGACGAGGTTGGTGGTTTTTCCGTGGCGCGGGTCAGGTCATTGGATTCACGCCGATGAGGCGCTGGTGCAGCCAGAAGGCGAAGGCCGCCCAGGCGAGGATGCCGATGGCCAGGACCTTTAAGTCGCCCGGCAGCGCTCCCGGTGGGTAATGCGTGCCCGCGGCGCGGTCGCGCTGGCGGGAGGTGAGGAAATCGGTGGCGGACCAAAGTAGGAAGGCGCCGAAGAGGACCGTGTCATACAGCATGCCGGTGGCGAGCAGGTGGCCGAAGGCCCACAGGGCGACGCCGGCCAGCATCGGGTGGCCGAGGGTCTGCTTGATGTGGTTGCGCGGCACGTAAGCGGCGCCGACGCAGAGGAATGCGAGCAAGCTCAGCAGTGCATTGAGATAGGGTAGGGGCGGGGTGTAAAGCGGCACCGGATGGGCGCGCGCGGCGCCGAAGCCGAGGATGATCAGCACGAGGCCGGCCAGGGAAAGCAGGCCAAAGATGCTCCGCCAGCGCCCCACGCCAAGACGCGCGATTTGCGCCTGCCGCCAGTCCTTGGCGTAGATGCGCAAGGAATGAAGCCCGAGAAAAATCAGCAGGCCAAAAAACAATAGCGGCATGACGGCAAAACTCCCGCAGGTGTGGGAGGACGATAGCGCGCTTCTCGCCCTTTTGTAAGCAATCTGGGGGTTGTGGGCATCGGCCAAAAAAACCCCGGGATTGCTCCCGGGGTTTTCTTGGTTCCAGACGCAGAGACGAAGGATTAGAAATCCATATCGCCCATGCCGCCCATGCCGCCCATGCCGCCGCCGGGCATGCCCTGCGGTGCTTTCTTCTCGGGGCGCTCGGTCACACCGGCTTCGGTGGTGATGATCAGAGACGCCACGGAGGCGGCGTCCTGCAGGGCG
>DAOMCN010000230.1:0-3787 GCA_035427885.1 Acidocella sp.
AGGTGCTTGTGGGGGAAACCCCTTGGAAGTTCGAGTCTTCTCGACCGCACCATATTTTACTCTCCAAAAATGTCATGCCAGACTGGCGTCTGGCGGGTTCGGGTTTGTCGCGAAGCTGCTATGAAGCAAGCGGAGGACGAAACCATGGATGATGACTTACGCAAAGCTGCGCTGGAATACCACCGCCTGCCGCGCCCCGGAAAGCTGACAATTACACCGACCAAGCGGATGGAGACCTCGCGCGATCTCTCGCTCGCCTATTCGCCCGGCGTGGCGGCGGCCTGCGATGCGATCGTCGCCGACCCGGATACCTCGTTCGACTATACCGCGCGTGCCAACCTTGTCGGCGTCATCTCCAATGGCACCGCCGTGCTGGGCTTGGGCAATATCGGCGCGCTCGCGGGCAAGCCGGTGATGGAGGGCAAGGCCGTCCTGTTCAAGAAATTTGCAGGGATCGATTCGTTCGACATCGAGGTCAACGAGCAGGACCCGGATAAATTCATCGAGATCGTCGCCAGCCTGGAGCCGACTTTTGGCGGTATTAATCTCGAAGACATCAAGGCGCCGGAATGTTTCAAGATCGAGCAGACACTGCGCGCGCGCATGAACATCCCGGTGTTCCACGACGACCAGCACGGTACCGCTATCATCGTCGGTGCTGCCGTGCTGAACGCTTTGAAAGTGCAGGGCAAGAAGATCGAGGAGGTCAAGATCGTGACTTCCGGGGCAGGTGCCGCGGCGCTCTCGTGTGTCAATATTCTCCTCTCGCTCGGCGCCAATCCGCAGAATGTCACCATGACCGACAAGGAGGGCGTAATCTATGTCGGGCGGCCCAATCTGGACCCCACGCTTGAGCATGTTGCGCGCCAGACCAATGCGCGCAGCCTGCAGGAAGTTCTGCCGGGGGCGGATGTGTTCCTCGGTCTTTCCGCGCCGCGCGTGTTGAAGGAAGAATGGCTTGGGTTACTGGGGCCGAATCCTCTGATTCTCGCCCTTGCTAACCCGGAGCCGGAGATTTTGCCCGAGTTGGTGAAGGCGGCGCGCCCGGATGCGATCATGGCCACCGGGAGGTCGGATTATCCGAACCAGGTCAATAATGTCCTGTGCTTCCCCTTTATCTTCCGCGGCGCGCTCGATGTTCGGGCAACAGCGATCACCGAGAGCATGAAACTTGCGGCGGTCGAGGCGATCGCAGAGCTGGCGCGGGTTGAAGCCTCCGAATCCGTGGCGCTGGCTTACGGCGGTCAGGCGCCGATGTTCGGGCCGGAATATATTATTCCAAAACCCTTCGATCCGCGCCTGATTTTGCACATCGCTCCCGCCGTAGCGCTGGCCGCGATGGAGGCCGGAGTCGCGCGCAAGCCGATTGAGGATTTCGACGCCTATAAGCACGAGCTGGAGCGTTTCGTTTTCCGCTCCGGCCAGCTGCTGCGCCCGGTAATCGAGGTTGCCCGCAAGGTGCGTCCGCGCATTGTCTATGCCGAGGGCGAGGACGAGCGCACGCTACGCGCCGTGCAGAGCGTTATGGACGACCGCATGGCATCCCCGGTGCTGGTAGGGCGTACCGAAGTAATCCAGCAGAAAATCGCCACGCTGGGTCTGCGCATGAAGCCTGGGGTGGATGTGCGCATTGTCGATTTTGAACGCGACAAAGCGCTGTTTGAGAGAGTGCTGGTGCCGTATCAGAAGCTGGTGGGTCGCCGCGGCGTGCCGCCTGATTGGGCTGACCGGCATATGCGCAAGCGCCCCACCGTCGCCGCCGGGATGCTGCTGCTCGCGGGGGAGGCAGAGGCCGCCATCTGCGGCGGCTCGGGCGATTGGTGGCGGCAGTTCCAGTATGCGCTGCCCATCATTCCGCGCCGCGCAGGCGTCGGGCGAGTGTACGCCATGACCGCGCTGATCTTGCAGACGGGCGTGCTATTCTTCTGTGATACGCATGTGAACGCCGATCCCTGCGCCGAGGATATCGCCGAGATGACCCTGCTGGCGGCGGAAACCGTCGGGCGTTTTGGAATTACCCCGAAGGTGGCGCTGCTATCGCACTCCAACTTTGGCGCTTCCGATTCGCCCTCTGCACGCAAGATGCGCGCCGCACTGGCGCTTATCCGCGCCGCGGACCCAGAGCTTGAAATCGACGGCGAAATGCACGGTGACGCAGCGCTGGTCGAGCAGATCCGCGCCCAGGCGATCCCCGATTCGACGCTGACCGGGATTGCCAACGTGCTGATCATGCCAAATCTGGACGCGGCGAATATCGCCTTCAACCTGGTCAAGGCGACTGGTGAGGGCGTTACCGTCGGGCCGATACTGCTGGGCTTGAACAAGCCACTGCACATCGCAGTGCCGAGCGTTACCGCGCGCGGGCTGGTCAATCTCTCTGCCGTTGCGGCGATGGAAGCGGCGCTGGTACAGCTTAAATAGGACAGGAATACACAGGCAAATGTTTCACGTGAAACATTTGCCTGATTCCGGCAACCTAACGTATTGTTAGTACAAATAATTTTCAGTCAAAAATTTGCTGTTGACACAGCCGCGTTTCGAAAAAATAACGATCAGAGACGAGCCAAGATTCTGGCCGCTGCTGCGGCGGAGGGCGTGCTCTGCGGTGCGTGCAGGCTGGCCAGGGCTTTGGTGTAACCGGCGCGCTGGGTTACGGCGGCAGCTGGGTCGGTCAGTAAAGTTTCCAGTGTGGCACTGAGTTTTTCTGCAGAGCAATTTTGCTGCAGCAGTTCAGGCACGAGGGCGTGGCCCGCCAGCAGGTTGATCATCGCGACGTGCTTGACCTTGATCATGCGTCGCGCCAGCGCGGCACTCAGCGGGTTGACGCGGTAGGTCACTGCCATTGGCACACCGGCCATGGCGAGTTCGAGCGTCGAGGTGCCCGATTTGGTCAGCGCGGCATGGGCGGCGGCAAAGGCGTCGTAGCGCTCGGCGACATCGCGCACGATGATCGGCTGCACCGGCCAGTCGGCGGTATTGGTCAAGATCGCGTCGGCGATCACCGGGGCGGCGGCGAGGACGGGTTGCAGGCCGCGGATTTTGGGGGCGAGATGGGCGATCGTGTCACGGAAAACCGGCAGGAGGCGCTGGGTTTCGGTGATGCGCGACCCAGGCATCAGGACTACCGGCACGGCGTTCGACGCGAGGCTATGGGCGGCGAGAAAGCGCGAGGCGCTGCCAGTGTCGGCGCCCGATTCGAGGACGGGGTGACCAACGAAAACCGGGTTCAGCCCGTGCGGCGCGAAGAAATCCGGCTCGAAGGGGAGCAGGCAGAGCAGCTCGTCCCAAAGGCCGGGGAAATGCTTCACCCGGCTCTGTCGCCAGGCCCAGACCTGGGGCGCGACGTAGTGGATGCGCGCGATGCCGGTATCGGCGATGGCGCGCAGCACGCGCAGACAAAAGCCGGGGCTGTCGATGGTCACGACAATGTCCGGCCTGCCGGATTTGATCGTCTCGACGGTCTGGCGGAGACGTGCCTTGAGGGCAAAAATTTTGGGTAAGATTTCGGCCAGACCCATGAGGGCCAGCTCTTGCATGGGAAAGAGGGAACTGACTCCGGCCTCTGCCATGCGCGGGCCTCCGATTCCGGAGAATTCCAGGTCCTGGCGCTGCGCACGCAGAGCCGAGATCAGGCGGGCACCCAGTACATCGCCACTCGCCTCACCGGCGATGATAAAAATACGGCTCATAACACCCCGATAGCAGGGGAGGTCCGCCGCACGCCAGAGGCGCGCGGCGGACTATGTCAGTCTTCTTTCGTGATCTGGACCGCGCTGCTGACAAAACG
>DAOMCN010000231.1:0-3767 GCA_035427885.1 Acidocella sp.
CATCGGGCGCGTCATGGGCCCCCCAGCCGAATGTTTTCGACGCCGCCTTCGAGGCCGCGCCCCCCATGAGCGGTAAACCCGCCAAGGTGGCAGACGCCCTCTCAGCCGCTGAAACCCGCGCCGCTACCCTCGATTCGATCCGCGCCCTGATGATGGTTCGCGTCTATCGCGTGCGCGGCCATCTTGAAGCCCAACTCGACCCACTCAGCCTGCGCCAACCCGGCCACCATGTTGAACTCGACCCCGCCTCCTACGGCTTCGGACCGGACGACTTCGACCGCCCGATCTTCATCGATGGCGTTTTGGGCCGCGAGACCGCCACCGTCCGCGAAATCCTCGCCGTCCTGCGCGCAAGCTATTGCGGCCAGATCGGCGTGGAATTCATGCACATCCAGGATCCGGCGCAAAAATCCTGGATTCAACAGCGTATTGAAGGCGCACCTTGGCTGAGCGCCTTCAAACCTGAACAAAAAGCCACCATCCTGCGCCAACTAACCGAAGCCGATAGTTTCGAAAATTTTTGCCAGCGCCGTTACGTCGGCACCAAACGCTTCGGCCTGGAAGGCGGCGAGAGCACGATCCCAGCCCTGCACGCCATCATCGAAACCGCCGCCGACAACGGGGTTAAGGAAATCGCCATCGGCATGCCCCATCGCGGGCGCCTAAACACGCTGGTGAATATCGTCAAAAAACCTCTGATCGCGCTGTTCAGCGAATTCGGCGGCGCCAGCGCCAAGCCCGAGGATGTAGAAGGTTCCGGGGACGTCAAATACCATCTCGGCACCTCGACGGACATCGTCGTAAATGGCAATCAGGTCCATCTCTCACTGCAGCCCAACCCCTCGCACCTCGAAGCGGTGGATCCCGTGGTTGTCGGCAAGATCCGCGCCCGCCAGGACATGTCCGGGGACACCAAAACCCGCCGCGGCGCGATGGGCATCCTGATGCATGGCGACGCCGCCTTCGCCGGCCAGGGCCTGGTCTATGAAACCCTGGCGATGAGCCAGCTCATCGGCTACCGCACCGGCGGCTCGATCCACCTCGTCGTCAACAACCAGATCGGCTTCACCACCGTCCCGGCGCACGCCTTCTCGGGCCTGTACTGCACGGACGTGGCCAAGGCAATCCAATCTCCGATCCTGCATGTGAACGGCGACAACCCAGAAGCCGTCGTCTTCGCAGCCCGTATGGCAACCGAGTTCCGCATGCAGTTCGGTGTCGATGTGGTCATCGACCTCGTTTGCTATCGCCGCCACGGCCATAATGAGAACGAAGAACCGGCGTTTACCCAGCCGATCATGTACAAAGCTATCAAAGCGATGAAGACCACCCGCACCCTGTATGCGGAAACCCTGGCGCGTGAAGGCAGCGTCTCGGCCGAGCAGGCAAAAGCGATGGTGGATGACTATGCCAAGACGCTTGAGGACGCTTATCAGGGCGCACAGTCGTTTAAGGTAAACAAGGCAGACTGGCTCGAAGGCCATTGGTCCGGCCTAAACCAGGCAACCGAGGAAGACGAGCAGGAAGAGCAGGCCACCGCTGCCCCGCTTGAACAGCTCCGGGAAGTCGGCTTCGCCATCGCCAAGGCTCCTGAGAATTTCGAGATCAACTCGAAGATCCTGCGCCAGCTCGAAGCCAAGAAACAGGCCACTGAATCCGGCGAAGGCATCGACTGGGCAACCGGCGAAGCCCTGGCCTTCGGCACCCTTCTGCTCGACGGCCACCGTGTACGCCTCTCCGGCGAGGATTGCCAGCGCGGCACTTTCAGCCAGCGTCACGCGGTGTTGATCGATCAGGCTAACCAGAACGAATACACTCCGCTGAACAACATCCGCGAAGACCAGGCGCGGATTGAGATCTTCAACTCCCTGCTCTCGGAGGTCGGCGTTCTCGGCTTCGAGTACGGCTACGCCCTGGCCGACCCTGGCGTTCTGGTGCTGTGGGAAGCGCAGTTCGGCGATTTCGCCAACGGCGCCCAGGTCATCATCGACCAGTTTATCGCCAGCGGCGAGACCAAATGGCTGCGCATGTGCGGCCTGACCCTGCTGCTGCCGCACGGGAGCGAGGGCCAAGGTCCAGAACACTCCTCCGCCCGCCTGGAGCGCTACCTTCAGTTGTGCGCTGAACGCAACATGACGGTGTGCAACCTGACCACCCCGGCGAACTACTTCCACGCCCTGCGCCGCCAGCTAAAGCGCAACTTCCGCAAGCCGCTGGTGCTGATGACGCCGAAATCCCTGCTGCGCCACAAGCTTGCCGTCTCGGCGCTGAGTGACATGGCCGAAGGCTCTAGCTTTAAGTTCGTGATCCCCGAGATCGACGAGCTGGTCGCCCCCGATCAGGTGAAGCGCGTCGTCATCTGCTCGGGCAAGGTCTATTACGACCTGCTGCAAGAACGCCGGGATCGCGGCATCAAGGACGTCGCCATCGTCCGCCTGGAACAATTCTACCCCTTCCCGGTTCGTAAACTGAAGCTGGCGATCGAAGCCTACACCAAGGCGGAAGTGGTCTGGTGTCAGGAAGAGCCCGAGAACAACGGCGGCTGGACCTTTGTGGACCGCCGTATTGAATCGGTGCTGGCCTGCCTCGACGGCGTGGCCAAGCGTCCTCGCTACGTTGGTCGTAAGGCTGCCGCCAGCCCGGCCACCGGCCTCGCCAAAGTTCATGTCGCCGAACAAGCCGCCTTGGTCGACGAGGCCCTTTCGGTTTAATCTTTCGCATCATCCAATTCTGAATGACTTTTGTCTGAAAATAGGGAGCAGCTATGGCCGCCGATATTAAAGTACCAACACTTGGGGAAAGTGTGACCTCAGCGACCATCGCCCGCTGGATCAAGAAAGCTGGCGAGTCGGTCGCCGCCGACGAGGCGCTCGTCGAACTGGAAACCGACAAGGTGACCGTCGAGGTAAACGCCCCTGAAGCTGGCGTCCTGGCCGAGATCATCGCCCCGGAAGGCGCCGAAGTCGAAGTCGGCGCGCTTCTGGGCCGTATCGAAGCGGAAAGCGGTGCGAAAAAAGTCGAAAAACTCCCGCCGAGCGCCGCCCCCGGCGTACACGCGCCGCAGGTTGCCCCGGGCCCCGTCGCCCGCCCCGCCGCCCTCCCGGCTGCCTCCAAGCTGATGGAAGAGAAGCAGCTTTCCGCTTCCGACATCGGCACGGGCAGCGCAAAGGATGGCCGCATCTCGAAGGGCGACGTCCTGGCCTTCGTCAACAAGCCCGCCGCCGCCGTCCCGTCTGCCGCGCCAAAGCCCCCGCGCGCACCGGATGCTCGCGAAGAACGCGTGAAGATGACGCGCCTGCGTAAAACCATCGCCTCGCGCCTCAAGGAGGCCCAGAATACCGCCGCGATGCTTACCACCTTCAACGAGGTGGACATGAGCAGCGTGATGTCGATGCGCGCCGAATACAAGGAAGCCTTCGAGAAGAAGCATAAAGGCGTGCGCCTTGGCTTCAACGGCTTCTTCGTCAAAGCCGTGGTCGCCGCTTTGGCCGAATTCCCCGCCGTAAACGCGGAAATCGACGGCGACGACATCGTCTACAAGCACTTCGTCCACATGGGCATCGCCGTGGGCGGCGCTAACGGCCTCGTCGTCCCGGTCATCCGCGACGCCGACCAGAAGAACATCGCCCAGATCGAAGCCACCATCAGCGATTTCGGTAAGCGCGCCCGTGAAGGCACGCTGAAGCTCGAAGAACTCTCCGGCGGCACCTTCTCGATCACCAACGGCGGCGTCTACGGCTCGCTGATGAGCACGCCGATCCTGAACC
>DAOMCN010000232.1:0-3754 GCA_035427885.1 Acidocella sp.
AAACGCTGGAGCTTCTCGATATGCATCCAGGTGAATTTCGCGCCGATGCGCTGCACCAGATAGCTGATCTCCGGCTGCCCTTCGGCGGTCGAGGCGTTGAGCGGGATCGGCTTCTTGAACATGAACCGGCAGGCGAAATGGTCCACCAGGAAGGTCTGCTGCCCCTCGTTCGGCGGATAGACCTGCACGCCACGGTTGGAAATACCGTTAAGCGTGAACGGGCTGTCCTGCGCCACGGCTTCCAGCGCCTGGCCCAGCTCCTGCGCCCCGAGGTCGGTCTCAAGGAACACATCGATCCCGACCAGCTCGCGCGTATTGGGCTCGTTATGCGCCGTCAGCTCCGGCCAGGTCTGCAACTCCAGCTTCTTGTACTGGCGCGAAGGCTGGTTCGAGGTGCGGCCCAGATTGTCGATAATCTGCCCCATGAACGCATCCGTGCCGACGCCATGCCCGCGCGGCGAGAGATCCCCGGTCAGGTTCTTGCCTTCGGCGAGGGTGATGAACAACGCCTGCTCGACCGCGCGGGCAACCTCAAACGAGCCAATATGGCGCAGCAGCATGATCGCGGCGGAGAGCAGCGCGGTCGGGTTGGCCAGCCCCTTGCCGGCAATATCGGGCGCGGAGCCATGTACGGCCTCGAACATCGCGGCATGATCGCCAAGGTTGGAGGACGGCGCGATGCCCAACCCACCGACCAGCCCCGCCGCGAGGTCGGAGATGATGTCGCCGTTCATGTTGGAGGTGACAATAACGTCGAACTTCTCCGGGGCGATGACGAGCTGATGCGCGCAGTTATCAATAATGATATGGTCAGATTTGATATCCGGGAATTCCGGCACGACCATCTCGGCGACGCGCTTCATCAGCCCCTCGGTGAGCTTCATGATGTTCGCCTTGGTCGCGGTGGTGACCTTCTTGCGCTCTTCCGCCCGCGCCAGTCCGTAAGCGGCGCGGATAATGCGCTCGCAGCCCGGTGCGGTCATCAGCTTGAGGCACTGCGCGACCGTGGTGGTCTGCATATGCTCGATCCCGGCATACACATCCTCGACATTCTCGCGCACGATGACCATGTCGATGCCACGCCCCGTATAGGGCGTGGTAATGCCAGGCAACTCGCGCACGGGGCGGATATTGGCGTAAAGCTCAAAATGCTTGCGCAGCGTGACGTTGGCGGACTTCCCGCCAAAGCCAACCGGCGTCTCCAGCGGGCTTTTCAGCGCCAGGCCGGTGCGCGCAATGCTGTCCAGCGTCTCGCGCGGCACGCCGGTGATGATGCCTTTCTTGAAAACCTCAGCCCCAGCCTCCGCCATTTCCCACTCAATCGGCGCGTTCGCCGCTTCGAGAATACGCATGGTCGCCTGCATCACCTCCGGTCCGATACCGTCCCCCGGAAGGGCCGTAACCTTGGTTTTGGGGCTTGAAATTTGGCTGGCGTTCATCATCTAATTCCCAGGATGTTGCTGGGCGGGCTTATAGCGCGCTAGCTTGTCAGCGCATATACGGCCCGCTCGAATCTGGTATAGGTTTTTGTCGCCCGTATATCGCCCAGCGGTCGCACCTGCATCATAATCAAAGCCGCCAATTCCGCCACGGGATCAACCCAGAAATAGGTATTGGCCATCCCAGCCCAGCCAAAACTGCCCGGATTGCGGCCAAACGGACCTTTTTGCGGAAAAATCAAAAACCCCAGCCCCCATTCGCTGGGCTTACCTGGGTTCATGTCCCCATTCGCAATCAGCCCAGGCGTCGCCGCGGGGATCGCCCCCGGCCGCAACGCGCCGATCTGATGCCTCGACATCTCAGCTATGCCTTGGGCCGAGAGGATGCCCGCTCCGCCCGCAAGAAATACCCGCAGGAACTTCTGGTAATCGGACAGAGTCGAATACAGCCCGCCGCCGCCCGAGAAAAACTCCGGTATCCTGGGCGGCTGCGGCGGATCGGCCAGCAGCGCGCCGTCGGGCTGGCGCTGATGCATTGTGGCCAGCCGCTCGCGCTGCGCGTCGCTCGGCAGAAACACGGTATCCTCCATCCCCAGCGGCGCGAACACACGCTTGTTAAGATACGCCTCCAGCGTCTCTCCGGACGCCGCCTCGACCACAAGCCCGAGCCAATCCGTGCTGATCCCGTATTCCCAGCGCTCCCCCGGCTCGAACAACAGCGGCAAATCGAGCGACGCCCGCCGTCCGGGGCCGGTCGGCAGGCTGTTCTCCGCGATATAGGCGGCGTATTCGGCGTTGGTGAACCCGTAGGCGAACCCCGCCGTATGCGTCAGCAAATGCCGCAGCGTGATCTTCCGCTCCGCCGGGCGCAATTTCCCCCCCTCCAGGATCATCGGCGCTGCGAGTGCGGGCAACACCTCGCCGACCGGCGCGTCCAACGAGAGCTTGCCCGCCTCGACCAGCTGCATCGCCGCCAGCGAGGTCACGGGCTTGCTCATTGAGGCGATCCAGAACAGCGTCCGCTCGGAGATTTTCGCCTCCCCGCCCAGCGCCTGAACCCCGGCAGCACCCTCAAAGCGCGTCCCGTGTCCATCCGTCACCGCCGCCGCCACCCCGGCGACATCCCCCGCCGCGACCGCGTCGTCGAGCAGCTTTTGCATGCACTCCGGGATTATTTTATTTTTACGCTCCGCGATCATTTTATTTTTACGCTCGGCGCTCAATGCGCCGCCCCCCAGTTCTTGCCGATCCCAGTCTCCACCGTCAGCGGCACAGAAATCCGCACCGCCTCCTGCATCACCCGGCGGGCCAAGTCCGCCACTGCCGATGCCTCATCATCCGCCGCCTCGAACAGCAGTTCGTCATGCACCTGCAGGATCATCCGCGCCTTCAGCCCGGCGTCCGCCAATGCCTCCGGCAGCTTCACCATCGCCCGCTTGATGATATCCGCCGCCCCTCCCTGGAGCGGCGCGTTGATCGCCTGGCGTTCCGCATAGGCCCGCAGCGCAGGGATCTTATCCTTGATCCGCGGCACCCAGCAGCGCCGCCCGAACGGGGTCAGCACGTAGCCGTCGATGCGCGCCTGTTCCTTGGTGTTGTCCATATAGGCGCGGATCTGCGGATAGCGCTTGAAATAAGCGTCGATATAAACCTTCGCCTCCGCCGCGCCGATGCCCAATTGCCGCGCCAGACCGAAGGCTGAAATCCCATAGATGATCCCAAAGTTGATCGCCTTGGCCCGCCGTCTGGTTGGCGCGTCCATCCCCGCCATCGGCACGCCGAAAACCTCCGATGCCGTGCGCGCGTGAATATCCTCGCCCTTGGAAAAACTCTCCTTGAGCGCTGGAATATCGGCGACATGCGCGAGCAGCCGCAGCTCGATCTGCGAATAATCCGCCGAGATCAGGCTGCACCCCGGTGCGGCGATGAACGCCTTCCTGATGCGCGCCCCTTCCTCGGTTCGGATGGGGATATTCTGCAAATTCGGATCGGTGGAGGAGAGCCGCCCGGTTGTCGTCGCCGCCATCGAGAAATTTGTATGCACCCGCCCGTCCGCATCCGCCTGGAGGATCAGCGCGTCCGAATAGGTCGATTTGAGCTTGGCCAGCTGCCGCCAGTCCATCACCCGCTGCGCCACCTCGATGCCCTGTTCGGCCAGTCCTTCCAGCACCGAGGAATCCGTCCCCCAGGCGCCGTTCTTGCCGCGCTTGCCGCCGGGCAGTTGCATCGTCTCGAACAAGATCTCGCCCAGCTGCTTGGGACTGCCGACATTGAATTCCCGCCCGGCGAGGCGGATCACGTTCTCCGGGTTGTCG
>DAOMCN010000233.1:0-3751 GCA_035427885.1 Acidocella sp.
AGCGTGTGTGCGTGAAAGCGTACCCAGGGTTCGAATCCCTGTCTCTCCGCCACTTTATTTCTGAAAATCCTTATAATCGGCTGATGGCACGCTAGGTGCTCTCGCGCGACATCAGGGTGAAGCCCAGGTCCTGGTTGCGGTTTTTGGGTTCCCCGCCCTGCATCAGTTCGAGCAGCATCTCGGCTCCGGCGCGGCCGATTTCCAGGCGGGGGGTGGCGATGGTCGTCAGGGAGGGCATGGTCCAGGCGGACGCGGGTAGATCGTTGAAGCCGGCGAGCGCCAGTTGTCCGGGGACCGCGATGCCGCGGCGCTGGCAGCGGAATAGGGCACCTTGAGCCAAATCATCATTACAGAAAAATAGCGCGTCGGTATCCGGGGATTTTTCTAGCATCTGGTCCAGCAGGTCCGCGCCGAGGCGAATCGACGATTTCTCGGGCGCCAGTAATTGCCGGGAGGGGGCATAAAGATCCGCTTCCTCCAGGGCCTTCTTGTAGCCCTCCCACCGCGCCATGGTCCGTGGGTCGAGCTGGGCGGCGACGAAGCCGATGCGGCGATAACCGCGCGACAGCAAATGCCGCGCCATGGCGTAGCCGCCATCGATCTGTGACAGGCCGACCGAGTAGCTGCCCGGGCGGTTGGCCAGTTCCATCAAGCTCACGGTCGGCACGGTCAGCGTCTCGATCAGGCGCCAGGTTTCGGGCAGGTGGTCGATGCCGGTGATCAAAAGGCCGTCGGGCCTAAACTCCAGGATTGAACGCAGCAGACGCTGCTCCTCCAGGGGGGAATAGCCCGTGCTCCCGATCAGGACCTGATAGCCGCGCGGTGTCAGCACCTCGTTGATTCCAGCCAGCATATCCGTGAACACGTTGTTGGTCATCGACGGGATCAGCGCCGCGATGTTCATTGAGCGCGCCGAGGCCAGCGCGCTGGCCGCACGGTTCGGCACATACCCCAGGGTCCGGGCCGCCTCAAAAATCCGGGCCTGGAGTTCTTCTGTCACCAATGATTTTTGCCGGAAGGCGCGTGAGACGCTGATCATGCTGGTGCCCGCGTGGCGGGCGACGTCGGCCAAGGTTATGCGTCCGGAAAATGATGATCTTGGCTTGCGTTGTGACATTTTAATCCTCGGTGGCGCCCAAAACGCCCCTAAAAAAGGGCATTTTCGCGACCATCTAGCATACAGATCACTTTACACGTCTATATGATAGCGCTACCAAAAGGCTCTCACAAGATTTAAGCAACGAACAAAAGAGAACAGAGCCGCGATTTTTCTTAAACAAGGATGGTAACGCTAACATAGGTGAGTCGCGGTTATATTCAGCCGTGTGCCTGAAACAATAACCTAGCCCCGGAGGAATATGAGCATGAGCAATTCGACCAAAATACCACGCCGCCGCTGGAGCATAGGTGCTCTTTTAGGTGCCGGCGTTCTGATTAATTACATCGACCGGATTAACCTGTCGGTTGCGGCGCCGCAGTTGAAGCTGGAGTTTGGCTTGAGCCCGACGGAACTTGGTCTGCTGTTTAGCGCGTTTTTCTGGTCATATGCGTTGCTGCAAATCCCGGCTGGTCTGCTGCTCGACCGCTACGGCGTGACGCGCGTTGGCCGTTGGGGGACGTTCCTTTGGTCGATCGCCTCGGCGATCGTGGCTATTACCACCGGTTTTGGCGGGATTTTCGCGGCGCGGATTCTCCTGGGCGTTGCCGAGGCGCCCGGCTTTCCCTCCAGCTCCAAAGCCACCGGCTACTGGTTTCCGCGCCGGGAGCGCTCCGTTGCCACGTCCATCTTCGACGCTGCGGCGAAATTCTCGAACGTCATTGGCGTTCCGCTGGTGGCGTTCTTTATCGTGCGCTACGGCTGGCGGTCGGGCTTTATCGTTACGGCGGTTTTGAGTTTTGCGTATTTCATCGCTTTTTACCTGCTGTATCGCGATCCCTCGGCGGATAAGAACCTGTCCGAGGCTGAGCGTAATTATATCCAGGCGGGCGGAGCGACGCCGGAGGGCACCGCCGAGGCGGGGGCTGCCTCCATGCTTGGGCATCTGATCAAAAATCGCAAAGTCTGGGGGCTGACCATCGGGTTTGCCGCTTATGGCTACTCGTTCTACCTGTTCCTGACCTGGCTGCCTGGCTATCTGGTGCAGACGATGCACATGGGTATTTTAAAATCTGCTGGATATTCCACTATTCCGTGGATCGCCGCGACGATCTCGGATCTGCTCGTGGGCGGCTGGCTGGTGGATCGTCTGATCACCAAGGGGCATGATGAGACCAAGGTGCGCAAGACGGTGCTGGTCCTCGGTATGCTCTTCGGGCTTGCTGTGTTTGGCGCCACCATGACCACCAACCCGGTTTGGGCGATCGGCTGGATTTCGATTGCGCTGGCCGGGCTTGCGGCGTCCGCGCCGATCGGTTGGTCGATCCCTTCGCTCATCGCGCCGCAGGGGGGCACGGGGACCATCGGCGGGATTATGAACTTCGTGAACAACATGATGGGCGTTGTGGCGCCGATCGTCACGGGCATGATCGTTGGTGCGACGCAGTCTTTCGCGAATGCGTTCCTGGTTGCTGGCGTCGTGCTGATCGTTGGCATATTCTCCTATGTCTTCGTGCTCGGGCGGATTGAACCTATCCCGGCCCCTGCCAGACAGAATGTTTGATCGGCGAGGAAGATCAAAATGGTCCAGTCAAAGGGTGTTGCGCCGAAATTCCTGGTTGTGATGGGCGTTGCCGGATGTGGTAAATCCACCGTGGCGGCGTTGCTGGCGCAACGCCTTGGCTGGCCGTTCGTCGAGGGGGATGCTCTGCATCCGCAGGTGAATGTCGAGAAAATGCGCCACGGGATTTCCCTCGATGATGCCGACCGGTTGCCCTGGCTCCAGGCCATCGCGCGCACCATCGAGGCGTGGCGCGAAGCTGGGCAGTCGGGGATTGTCGCCTGTTCGGCGTTGCGCGCCGCGTACCGCCGGACCATCGAGGGCGGCGGGGATGATGTCTGGTTTGTGCATCTCGCGGGTGGCCATGATCTCATTGCGCAGCGGCTTATCACGCGCCAGGGGCATTTTATGCCGATCGGGCTGCTCGATAGCCAGTTCGCCACGCTGGAGCCGCCCGCGCTGCCGGAGAAGGCGATCACGCTGGATGTGGCGGTTGGCCCGGAGGCGTTGGCCGATGCGGCGTTGGCAGCGTTGCGAGATGTTTTGTAATCAGGGAGGTTTGGAGAGCGCCCCGGGGCGGGGCGCTCTCTTTTATTAGCGGCCGGTCGCGGCTTCCATTGCTTCCGGGTAGCGATTGCCCTCAATGGGAATGGCCGATGCGGCGTTGCCGATTTCGCGCAGGTCGTCCGGGCTGAGCGATAGCGCCGTGGCGGCGAGATTTTCCTCCAGCCGGGGTAGCTTGGTGGTGCCGGGGATGGGGGCGATCCAGGGTTTTTGCGCCAGCAGCCAGGCCAGGGCGATCTGCCCCGGGGTGGCGTCGTGGCGC
Organism: Acidocella sp.; assembly: GCA_035427885.1. Classification (GTDB taxonomy): domain Bacteria; phylum Pseudomonadota; class Alphaproteobacteria; order Acetobacterales; family Acetobacteraceae; genus Acidocella. The sequence continues at coordinate 3,484 of DAOMCN010000233.1, forward strand.
GCGGCGACGGTTGCCAGCAGGTCTACCAGCGCCTGATTGGCTTGCAACGCCGCAGGCGCGAAACGCGGCAGCTTGCTGCGAAAGTCGTTCTCGCCAAAGCGTGTGGTGGGGTCGATCTTGCCGGTCAGGAAGCCTCTGCCCAGCGGGCTGTAGGGGACGAAGCCGATTCCGAGTTCTTCCAGAAGCGGGAGGATTTCCGCCTCCGGCCGACGCCACCAGAGCGAATATTCACTCTGCACGGCGGTCATCGGATGGACCGCGTGCGCGC
>DAOMCN010000234.1:0-3741 GCA_035427885.1 Acidocella sp.
GCCGCGCGGCCCTTTCTGCGCGGCAACGTCTGATCCAAAACTCAGCCCGCAAGGGACTATTTAAATCAATTTAATTTAATTATTGACAGATTTCGTCTCAATCGTGCATCAGATCTCTACCGACAGAGACGCACGCCGCCTGTGGTGAATATTAAAAATGCTCGAGGAAGTTCCGATGTTTCTTGTCTGTGGTGAAGCGCTGTTCGACATGTTCGCGCATAGCGGCGCCGAGGGTGCTTTGACATTCGCGGCGCATCGAGGCGGATCGCCCTATAATGTCGCAGTAGGCCTCGCGCGCCTGGGCAGCCCGACCGGCTTCTTCGCGGGTGTCTCCACGGATTTTTTTGGCGATATGTTGTATGCGGCGCTGATGGAGGAGGGGATCTCGCCGGACTACCTCGTGCGCAAACCGAACCCGACCACCCTCAGTTTTGTGCTTTTGAGTGCCGCCAGGACGCCGCGTTACACATTTTTTGGCGAAGGCGCCGCCGACCGCACCTTGCTTCCCGCAGACATTCCAAACCTGTCCGATACGGTGACGACGCTGCATTTCGGTTCCTTTGCCTTGGTTGTTGCGCCGGTCGCGGACACGCTGCTGCGCTTTGGCCGCGCGATGGCCGGGCAACGCCTTATTTCATACGACCCGAACATCCGCCTGAGCGTGGTCCCCGATATTGCGCTCTGGCGCGCGCGGGTTGGCGATTGGTTGGCGATCGCGGACATCGTGAAAGTCTCGCAGGAGGATCTGCAATCGCTCTACCCCGGCGCGGATGAACGCGAGATCGCGCGCAGTTGGGCCGCGCAAGGCCCCGGACTTGTCGTGGTCACCTACGGCGGGGCAGGGGCGATGGCGTTTCTGGGTGGCGCCGAAATCAAAGTGCCTGCGCCCGCCGTCACCGTTGAGGACACCGTCGGCGCGGGCGACGCCTTTCAGGCGGGGCTGCTGCATGGGCTGCGCCAACATGGTGTGGTCTCGCGCGCGGCGCTGGAGAACTTGCGGCACGACGCCCTGCGCGCCACCCTGAACCTGGCCGCCACTGCGGGCGCGCTCACCTGCACCCGCGTCGGCGCAGACCTGCCGCGCATCGCGCAAGTCCTTGAGATGCTGGAAGCCAAGCCTCAGACACCTGTGTAACCCAGGGGCATCCTCCTGGGGTCAGAGCAGCTCGATCGCCAGGGCAAGCCCCTGGCCAACGCCGACACACATGGTCACAAGCGCACGCTTCCCGCCGCGCCGCTCCAGCCCATGCACGGCCGTAAGCGCCAGCCGCGCGCCCGACGCGCCCAACGGATGACCGAGCGCGATCGCGCCACCATGCGCGTTGAGATGCTCGGCCGCCGGGTCAACCCCCAACGCGCGCACCGAGGCGATGACCTGCGCGGCGAAAGCCTCGTTCAACTCGATCAGGTCGAAATCGCCAATGTCCAGGCCCAGCCGGGCCATCAGCTTCTGGCAGGCCGGCACCGGGCCAATCCCCATGACATCCGGCGCCACCCCGGCCGAGGCCATTCCCAGAATACGTGCGCGCGGCGTGAGGCCGTGGCGTCTGGCGGCGGCCTCCGAGGCGATGATCAGCGCCGCAGCGCCGTCATTGACCCCTGAGGCATTACCCGCCGTCACGCTGCCGCCTGCGCGCACCACGGGCTTGAGTGCCGCCAAAGCCTCACGCGTGGTACCTGGGCGCGGATGCTCGTCCGTGGCGACAACCGTATCGCCCTTGCGGCCCGGGACGGTAACGGGAACGATCTCCTCGGCGAAGTAATCGCCAGCGGCGGCGGCGCGGTTCTGGCTGCGCAAGGCGAAGTCGTCCTGCTCCTCGCGGCTGACCCCGTAGCATTTGGCGACATTTTCCCCGGTCTCGGGCATAGAGGCCGTCCCATAGAGCCGCCTCATCTTCGCATTCACCATTCGCCAGCCGATCACGGTATCCTCGATCTGCATATTCCGTGCGAATGGCGTCTCACTCTTGGCCATCACGTAAGGGGCGCGGCTCATGCTCTCCACGCCGCCCGCGATGATAAGATCCGCCTGGCCTGCGACGATTGCCCGCGCCGCGGCACCCACGGCCTCAGCTCCGCTGGCGCAGAGCCGATTAACCGTTACCCCGGGAACACTCTCCGGCAGCCCGGCCAAAAGCAGCGCCATACGCGCCACGTTGCGGTTATCCTCGCCTGCCTGGTTTGCGCAGCCCAGGACTACCTCATCGATGGCGGCAGGGTCCAGCGCGAGATTGCGCGCCAGCAACGCCGCGAGGGGAATGGCGGCGAGGTCGTCAGCTCGCACGCTGCTCAACCCGCCCGCGAACCGGCCAAAAGGGGTGCGAATGGCATCGCAGATAAAGGCCTCGGTCATAGTGCCACCTCAAACGGCGCGCCGGTCCTGGCGCGCACCACATCCAGAGTCACGCCCGGCGCCAGCTCGATCAACTTCAGCCCGCCGCGCTCCTTGTCGCAGGCCATCACGCACAGATCGGTGATGATGAGGTCCACGACGCTCTCGCCCGTCAGCGGCAAGGTGCAGGCTGGCAAAATCTTGGCGCCCCCGTCATGGGCGTTATGCTCCATGACCACCACGACGCGTCTTACCCCGGCGACGAGGTCCATCGCCCCGCCCATGCCCTTGACCGTCTTGCCGGGCACGGTCCAGTTGGCGATGTCACCTTTCTCCGAGACCTGCATCGCGCCGAGAATGGCCATGTCGATATGCCCGCCGCGGATCATCGCGAAGGAGTCGGCGGAGGAGAAGAAGCTGGTGGACGCCAGCGCGGTCACCGTCTCCTTGCCCGCGTTAATGAGGTCGGGATCGACCTCGTCGCGGTACGGATACGGCCCCAGTCCGAGCATGCCGTTCTCGCTTTGAAGCGTCACGTCCATCCCTGCCGGAATATGGTTGGCGACTAGCGTGGGTATGCCGATGCCCAGGTTCACGTAATAGCCGTCGCGCATCTCTTTCGCGGCGCGGGCAGCCATCACATTGCGTGTCCATGCCATCACACCACCTCCCGCTCGCGCACGGTCGTTTTCTCGATTCGCTTCTCATTAACAGTGCTGAGCACGACCCGATCCACATAGATGCCCGGCGTATGGATATGGTCTGGATCAAACGTCCCGGCGGGAACAATCTCCTCTACCTCGGCGATGGTCACCTGCGCGGCGGTCGCCATCACCGGGTTAAAATTACGCGCGGTCTTGCGGAACATCAGGTTGCCCGCCGTATCCGCCCGCCAGGCTTTCACAATGGCGAGATCGGCGCGCAGCCAGGTTTCGCGGATATAGCGCTTGCCCTCGAACACCTCCTCGGCCTTCCCCTCGGCCACGACGGTACCCACGCCGGTGCGCGTATAGAAGGCCGGAATACCCGCTCCGCCAGCGCGGATGCGCTCGGCCAGCGTGCCCTGCGGGGTCAGCTCCAGCTCCAGCTCGCCAGAAAGATAGAGTCGCTCAAAAAGTTTGTTTTCGCCGATATAGGACGAGACCATCCTACGGATCTGTCCGTTATTGAGGAGTATCCAGAGCCCGAACCCCTCCGCCCCGCAATTATTGGAGATCACTGTAAGACCGCGCACCCCGGCATCGCGAATCCCGGGGATCAGGCTCTCGGGATTGCCAGACAACCCAAACCCCCCGGACATGATCGTCATGCCATCAAACAACACGCCATCAAGTGCAAGCGCAGGGGATGCATAGATTTTTTGCATATTTCTCTTGACTTTCGAGGACAAAACGACCGATTATCGGTTG
>DAOMCN010000235.1:0-2378 GCA_035427885.1 Acidocella sp.
CGCGGTTCAGCAGCGCCTCCCAGCCCAGCTCCCCCACCCAGGCGGCGAGTGTTTCGGGCGCGATGCCCTGCGTCTTGTAGTCATGGAAGGCGTAGGCGACGCCCTTCGCATCCAGCCAGGCGCGGGCCTTCTTCATCGTGTCGCAGGCCTTGATGCCATACACCGTCACAGCCATGCCACGATCCCTCCCCGGTCAGGCGCCCGATATGGACGCGGCCCTGGCCGGTCTGCAAGGCTGCGGGCACAACGGAGGACACGGACATGGCCAGCTACAGCACTGCCTTGATTGTCGGCGCGGGCTCCGGGCTCAGCGCCTCGCTGGCGCGGCTGCTGCCGGCCGTGGCCGAGCAGCTCGGGCGCTCGCCGGAGGGAAACCTGCCTGAATGAAGGATTTCGGGCTGCGTCGCGACCTTGCCCTGGTGCCGCGGCAGACCGCGCTGCTGATTATCGACGTGCAGAACTATACCATGGAGGGCGGCGGTGAATATGCCGGCATGGCGCCGGACGAGGTGAGCCGGCGATACGGGTATTTTTTCCGGCAGATGCGCGAGCGCGCCATTCCAAATCTGCGGGCGCTGCAGGCGCAGTGCCGGACCGCCGGAATCGAGGTGATGTATACGGTGATCGCCAGCCTGACGGCAGATGGCCGCGACCTCAGTCTGGACTACAAGATTTCCGGGTTGTTTTGCCCGAAAGGATCTTGGGATGCGCAGGTGCTGGAGGAGATAGCGCCGCGCGGCGATGAGATCGTGCTGACGAAAACTTCCTCCTCGGTATTCATTTCGACGAACGTACATTATGTTCTGGGTAATCTCGGGGTGCGCCAGCTGATCCTGGCCGGCGCGCTGACCGACCAATGTGTAGATTCGGCGGTGCGCGATGCGTGTGACCTGGGCTATCTCGTGACGTTGGCGACCGATGCCTGCGCGACGCAGAGTGAAGTGCGGCACGAGACCGCACTCGCCAACAATGCCGGATACTGCCGACAGATGACGACCGCCGCACTTTGTGCGGAAATCCGGGCTGCGGGTTAGCGAAGGGCATGGGGCGCCGGCGTGCGTTGGCGAGTCCGATGCCGGGTGTCGTCGGGTTTCTCGACCGGATCGATGAGGCGGGGCTGGGTGGCTGGGCGGTGGATTTCAGCCGGCCGGTGGCGGGACTGCAGATCCGCGTGCTGATCGATGACGTGCTGGTCGAGCTGGTGCGCTGTGATTTGCACCGCGAGGATGCGAAGCTGCTCAACCTGCCGGTGAGCCGGATCGGGTTCTACTATAACATTCCGGCGCGTTACCATGACGGGTTGCGGCATGTGCTGCGCTTTGCCACGCTCGACGGGCGACCGCTGGAGATGTCCTCGCGAAACGGCAACACCGCGCAGGTGCAGTTCTGTCTAACCAAGCCGGTGCGGATCGATGGGGTGGTGGACGGTGCCAGCGACGGGTTGATCCAGGGTTGGGTGTTGCGCGTGGACGAACACGCAAAACGTAAGACCGGCGGTGCCAGGGTGCTGGTGACCTTGGGCGGGGAGTCGGTGGCCGAGCTGGTGGCGGATTTGTACCGCGCCGATGTGGCGACGGCGACCAAAGGCGAGGCCAATTGCGGCTTCGCCTATGCGCCGCCGCCGGAATTGCAGATGCGGCGGCGCAATGAATTCCGTTTCCTGGTGATGCCCGAGCGGCATGAGCTCGCTGGCAGTCCAGTTGAGGTGATCTATGCGGACCCAGAGGGGCGGGACCGGATTGCCGGGATGATTGCGCGCATCGACGGGTTGTTCGGCCTTGCCTATCATTTGAAGCGCGAGCTGCAGGCCCTGATGCCGGCGGAGCGCTATTTGTTGAGCGATTACGCGCGCTGGGCGGCGCGCTCCATGCCGTTGGCGCTGGCGCGGGCGCGGGCGCGCTATGGTGCATTACCGGCGAGCCCGCCGCTGGTTTCGATCCTCTGTCCGGTTTACCGCCCGGAGATGCCGGCATTCCTGCAGATGCTCGATTCCGTAAAACGGCAGAGCTATCCCCATTGGGAGCTGCTGCTGGTGGATGACGGCAGTGCGGATGCAGCACTCAGCGACGTGTTGCAGGCGGTGGCCGCGGCCGAGCCGCGCTGCAAACTGACCGTGCTGGCGAAAAATGCCGGGATTTCGGCGGCGAGCAATGCCGGGCTCGCGCAAGCCGTTGGACAATTCGTGGCGTTTCTGGACCATGACGATGTGCTGGAACCGGAGGCACTCGAGATCATGCTGCTGGCGCAGGCCGCGAGCGGGGCGCGGCTGCTCTATTCAGACGAGGATAAGATCGACGCCGCCGGGGAGCTTTCCGAGCCGCATCTGAAATCGGATTTCAACTTCAGGCTGCTGCTCGAGCTGAACTATATCTGCCATT
>DAOMCN010000235.1:2388-3731 GCA_035427885.1 Acidocella sp.
CGTGATGGCGGAGACCGCGTTGCTGCGCCAGGCGGGCGGATTCGACAGCCGGTTCGACGGCGCCCAAGATCACGACATGTTATTGCGGCTGACCGAGATCTTGCCGCCCGAGCAGATCCATCATGTGCCGGAAATTCTCTACCATTGGCGCAAATCTGCGAATTCCACAGCCGGTGCGGGGTCTGGCGCCAAGCCGCGGGCCGTCCGGGCCGGCGAGCGCGCGGTGACCGCGCATTTGAAGCGGTGCGGATTGCCGGGCAAGGCTGTCAGCCGCGATGGGCTGACCTGTTACCGGGTCGATTGGCAGCCGGGCAGGGCGACGAGGCAGCAAGATAAAGTCAGCATTCTGATCCCGTTCCGGGACCAGATCGAGATGACCGCGGAGTGCGTTGCGGCGATCCGGCGCCATACGCGAGATGTGCCCTATGAGATCATCCTTCTGGACAATTGGTCCACGGGGCCGGAGGCCGAAGCCTTCTTGACGGCGCAGGGGAACTTTGCCAATACCAAAATCGTTCGCGTTGCGGAAACATTTAATTACTCACGCATCAATAATATTGGAGCCAGTGAGGCAAAGCATCCGTTTATCTTGTTCTTGAACAACGATGTATTCGTACGCGATGGACACTGGCTGCGCCGAATGGTTGACGAGTGCGTTGTTAATCAGAAGGTGTCGGCGGTCGGCATAAAGTTGCTGTATCCAAATGAGACCGTGCAGCATGCAGGGGTTGTGCTGGGAGTCGGTGGTGTTGCCGACCATGCGTTTCGTGGGATTGGGAGGGACTCGCCGGGCTATGTGATGCGGGCGATGGTGGCGCAGCGCGTCTCGGCGGTGACCGGCGCCTGCATGCTGGTGCGGCGCGCCGCGTTCGAGGCGGTGCAAGGGTTCGACGAGGCGGCGCTAGCGATCGCCTTTAACGACATCGATCTTTGCATGAAGCTCGCGCGTGATGGCGGAGAAATCGTATTTCTCGCCGACGTGGTGGCCGAGCATCGCGAGAGCATGAGCCGCGGGGATGACTTCCGGGACGCGAAGCTCGCCAGATTCATGGATGAGAATGAGGTGATGAAGCAGCGTTATGCCGGGGTGCTGGGCTGCGACCCGTTCTATAATCCACATTTTTCCCGCGAGGGCGGGGTTTATCGGGAGTTGCGGTTGCTGCAGCCCGGCGAATGAACCTTAGCGCCGGGCTCAAACTGAAAATCTAACCGCCGCCCCGAACCTAACAAAGAAAAAATTCTGGTCTGATTTCCGTAAAAAGCTCCTTATTCTTCAAAAAAGAAATCACGACTCAATTTACGTTGCAAATCCAAAACATAAAATACATTGGCGATAACCCGGG
>DAOMCN010000236.1:0-3725 GCA_035427885.1 Acidocella sp.
CGTCCGGGAACCGGAAGTGGGAACTGAAAAAAGGGCCGGCCCGGAATGGGGTCGGCCCTTTTTGTTCCCTGCGGGAGTATGGCCACGCAATGGCTTGTTCATGAAATCATGTTTTTATGCGCGGACGGAATTTCGCTCTTTCATATCCGTCAAGGCTTTCGATATGTTGACGACAAAGATGATTTTTTGCCTTGCGCCCGGCCATAGGCAAAGCCAGGATAAAGTTTCAGGATGCTGATATGAGTGATAACGACAAACGCAAAGGGCCAGAGGGGCCAAATACCGGGGTGGTGGTCAAGCCGCGGCCCAAGACCCGTAAGCCGACTATGTATAAGGTCCTGATGTTAAACGACGACTACACGCCGATGGAGTTTGTCGTGCATGTTTTGGAGCGTTTCTTCCAGAAATCGCGCGACCAGGCGACGCAGATCATGCTCAACGTGCACCGTCGCGGGGTTGGGGTTTGCGGCGTTTACACCTACGAGGTCGCCGAGACGAAGGTAACGCAGGTGATGGACCTGGCGCGCCAGAACCAGCATCCGCTGCAATGTACCATTGAGAAAGAATGACACTGTATTGTCACAAGAACGCACTATCTCTTCTCTAAGGCCAGCCGGGCAGGCCGCTATCAGGCCCGGAACTCAGAGCGCCGTGCTTCGGCGTGAAGGAATGGTTTAGATCAATGCTTTCTCGCAATCTTGAACAGACACTGCACCGCGCCCTTACCCTGGCCGCAGACCGCAAACACGAATACGCGACGCTTGAACATCTCCTGCTCGGGCTGGTCGATGACGCCGATGCGCTGACGGTCTTGCGTGCCTGCGGCGTGGATATCGAGAAAATCAAAAAGGATCTGACCGAATTTCTCGACAAAGACCTCGCCGGTCTCGCAACCGACCGCGCGGGCGACCCCAAGCCAACCGCAGGCTTCCAGCGCGTCGTCCAACGCGCCGCCATCCATGTGCAATCCTCCGGGCGTGACGAGGTGACGGGGGCCAACGTGCTCGTCGCCCTGTTCTCCGAGCGCGAGAGCCACGCCGTCTATTTCTTACAACTCCAGGACATGACGCGGCTCGACGCGGTGAACTTCATCTCCCACGGCATCGCCAAATCCCCGGGCAAATCCGCGCCGCGCACGCCCAACGGCGCCGCCGAACCGGCCGAGCCGGATCGCGAGGAGAAAGCTGCGCCCAAACGCGGCCAGGACGCGCTTTCGACCTATTGCGTCAACCTCAACAAAAAGGCTTCGGCCGGTAAAATCGACCCGCTGATCGGCCGCGAGCACGAGATCGAGCGCACCATCCAGATCCTCTGCCGCCGCACCAAAAATAACCCGCTTTACGTGGGCGATCCCGGCGTCGGCAAAACCGCGATCGCCGAGGGGCTGGCCCGGCGCATTGTCGATGGCGACGTGCCCGAAGTGTTGCTTAACGCCACGATCTATGCGCTGGACATGGGCGCGCTGCTCGCGGGCACGCGCTACCGGGGGGATTTCGAGGAACGGCTGAAGGCGGTCGTGACCGAGATGGAAGGCGCGCCCGGCGCGATCCTGTTCATCGACGAAATCCACACTGTCATCGGCGCTGGGGCGACCTCGGGGGGCGCGATGGACGCCTCCAACCTGCTCAAACCCGCCCTGGCCCAGGGCGCGCTGCGCTGCATCGGCTCCACGACCTACAAGGAGTTCCGCAACTACTTCGAGAAGGACCGCGCCTTAGTGCGTCGCTTCCAGAAGATCGACGTGAACGAACCCTCGGTCGAGGACGCGGTGAAAATCCTGCGCGGGCTGAAAGCCTCGTATGAGAAGCACCACAAGGTCCGCTACACGGACGACGCGATTCGCGGCGCGGTGGAGCTGGCGGCTAAATACATCAACGACCGCAAGCTGCCCGACAAGGCGATCGACGTGATCGACGAAGCGGGTGCCGCGCGGATGCTGATGCCCGAGTCCAAGCGGCGCAAAACCGTGACCCTCAAGGACATCGAGGACATGGTCTCCAAAATCGCCCGCATCCCGCCCAAATCCGTCTCGGCGGACGACAAGGAAGTGCTGCGCACCCTGGAGCGCGACCTCAAATCGATGGTGTTCGGTCAGAACGCCGCCATCGAGGCGCTTTCTGCGGCGATCAAGCTCTCGCGCGCCGGGCTGCGCGACTCTGAGAAGCCGATCGGCAACTACCTGTTCTCCGGGCCGACCGGCGTGGGCAAAACCGAAGTCGCCCGCCAGCTGGCGGCAACGCTGGGGATCGAGCTGACGCGCTTCGACATGTCGGAATACATGGAGCGGCACTCCGTCTCGCGGCTCATCGGCGCGCCACCGGGCTATGTCGGCTTCGACCAGGGCGGCCTGCTGACCGACGCCATCGACCAGCACCCGCACTGCGTTCTGCTGCTCGATGAAATCGAGAAAGCCCACCCGGACCTCTACAACATCCTGTTGCAGATCATGGACCACGGGAAGCTGACCGACCATAACGGCAAGAAGATCGACTTCCGCAACGTCATCCTGATCATGACGACGAATGCCGGGGCGGCGGACATGGCGAAGGCGGGCATCGGCTTTGGCCGGGCCGTGCGCCAGGGCGAGGATGAGGATGCGATCAAGCGCATGTTCACGCCTGAATTCCGTAACCGCCTCGACGCAGTGATCCCGTTTGCCGCGCTGACGCCCGAGATCGTCGGGCGCGTGGTCGAGAAGTTCGTGATGCAGCTCGAAGCCCAGCTCGCGGACCGCAACGTGACCATCGAGCTGTCCTCGGCGGCCAAGGAGTATCTGGCCGAGCGCGGTTACGAGCCGCTCTATGGCGCGCGTCCGCTGGCCCGCGTCATCCAGGAGCTGATCAAGAAGCCGCTGGCCGAGGAGTTGCTCTTTGGCAAGCTGGTGAAGGGCGGGGCGGTAAAGGTAACGCTGAAGGACGGCGAACTAGCCTTCGACGTAACCGAGGCCGCTCTGCCGGCGCTGCCCAAGCCCGATTCCGAGGGCGACGACGGCGGCGCCGAGAAACAACCCGAGGAAGAAGTCCACTAAACGGACTGTCCCAAATCAATAAACGGCGCTCCCAAGTTGGGCGCCGTTTTTTATTGCGGTAACTGAAGCTCTTTCCGGATCAGGCTTTGCGCAAAAATTCCTGCTTGAGCATATACCCGCCATGTTCCACCGCATGGTCGCCGCTGCCCGAAATGCGAATGCCCTTGAGCTTGGTACCGACCTTCAGCGTGGTCGAGGAGCCTTTGACCTTGAGATCCTTGACCAACACGACCGTATCGCCGCTGACCAGAATGGCGCCGTTGGCGTCGCGCACGACCTCATCCCCGGCGGCGGCGTCCTCGCCAGCGGGCCATTCGAAGCCGCAGGTGACGCAGACATAGTTGCTCCCCTGGCGAGTGACATCCTCGAGGGTGCATTGCGGGCAGGCGGGGGGATTTGTGCTCATATGCTGCCCTTAATCCCCCCGCCCAGGCGCTGCAAGCCGCTCTAGCCGGTGCCCCCCGCCTTGGTTACACTCATGTCATGGTTGATCTGACGGCTTGCGCCTGTGGTTCTGGATTGCGTCGCCTGCGTTGCTGCGCGCTGGATTTGTCCGCCCTCAGCCCGCCCGAGGCGACCAACGTGCTCGCCCCCCTCCTGGCCAGCGCCGAGGCCGCGCTGGCGGCGGGGGATAGCGTGGCGGCGGGGAGCAGTGTCCGCCATCTGCTCGAACTCGCCCCGGCGCGCGAGGATGCGC
>DAOMCN010000237.1:0-1393 GCA_035427885.1 Acidocella sp.
ATACATAGGCAGTAGCACGGCTTCAAAGAAGATGTAGAACACTAGAAAGTCCAACGCGCAGAACATGCCGACGGTCATGGTCTCCAGCAGCAGGAAAGCGATCATGAATTCGCGCACGCGCTTGGTGATCGACCAGCTCGACAGAATGGCGATCGGGGTTAGAAACACGGTCAGCAAAATCAGGAACAGGCTGATGCCGTCCACGCCCATACGGTATTCGATATTCGCACCGGAGAGCCACTGCGCCGTCTCGACGAACTGAAAACCCGCCTGTGAGGGATCGAAAGACGCCCACAGATAGAGGCCCAGCGCCAGCACGATGAGGCTGGTGATCAATGCGGCGTAACGCGCCTTGCAGGTAAAGGTAGCGTCGTCGCCGCGCAGGCTGGCGATATAGGCAACACCGGCCAGCGGCAGGAAGGTGATGAGCGAAAGAATGGGAAAGCCAGCCTGGTTCATCTTCAGCGCACCCAGAGGAAGATGCTGAGGAAGCCGAGTAGGCCGATCAGCATAATGAAAGCGTATAGCGCGATCGAGCCGGTTTGCAGCTTGACCGTCTGCGTGGAGGCATCCGCCGTGAGGGTCGCGAGACCGTTGGGAACACCGTCGATCACCTGTTCATCGCCAAAACGCCAGGCGAATTTGGCAAGCCGCAGCGTCGGCTTGACCAGGAGGGCGTCGTACACCTCGTCGAAATACCATTTGTTCAGCAGGAACCGGTAAAGGCCACTGAAACGCTGCGAGAGTGCGGCAGGCAGCGCCGGCATCAGGATGTAGAAAATCACCGCGAGCAGAATCCCGGCGACACCGGCGGCGAGCGGGGCGGTGGCTACCCAGCCGGGCGTCGCGTCCAGCGAACTCATTACTGAATTACCGGGGACCACGATGCTGGCGCCCCAGAAGGTCGAGAAATTCGCGCCGATGAAATCACTGCGGAGCAGGAAACCGCTGCCCAGCGCGCCCAGCGCCAGCAGAGCCAGCGGCAGCAGCATAACCAACGGACTCTCATGCACATGGTCTTGAACGTGCTTTGGCGCGCGCGAGGTGCCGTGGAAGGTCAGCAAAAACAGCCGCGCGACATAGAAACCAGTCAGACCGGCGGTGATAACGCCGCAGGCCCAGCCGTAAAGGCCGACCGAAGAGTGCGATGCGTAAGCTGCTGCCAGGATCGCGTCCTTTGAGTAATAGCCAGAAAAAGGGGGAATTCCAGACAGAGCCAGCGCGCCAACCAACATCACGAGCCAGGTGAACGGGAGTTTGCGCGCCAGACCGCCCATCAGGCGAACGTCCTGTTCATCGGACATGGCGTGGATCACGGAACCTGCAGCCAGGAACAGCAGCGCCTTGAAAAACGCGTGGTTGATCAGGTGGAACATCGCCACCGGATAAGCGC
>DAOMCN010000237.1:1403-3695 GCA_035427885.1 Acidocella sp.
GAACATGTAGCCGAGCTGCGAGCAGGTCGAATAGGCGATGATGCGCTTGATGTCATTTTGTACGCAGCCGACCGTGCCCGCGAACAGGGCAGTCGATGCGCCGATGATGGTGACAAACTCCAGGGCGACGGGGGCAGCGTTCAACAGTGGTGACATACGCACAATCAGGAACACGCCCGCCGCGACCATGGTGGCTGCGTGAATGAGCGCGGAGACCGGGGTCGGGCCTTCCATCGCGTCGGCCAGCCAGGTGTGCAGGAAGAGCTGCGCGGATTTGCCCATCGCGCCGATGAACAGGAGGATGGCGATGACCTCCAGCGCGGCGAATGAAGTTCCAAACAGGTGGTAGGAATCGCCCGTATGGGACGCGACGGCGGCAAAAATAGCGTCGAAAGAGATGGTGTGGAATACCAGATAGGTCAGCGCGATGCCGACCGCGAAACCGAGATCCCCAACACGGTTGACGATGAAGGCCTTGATGGCGGCGGCGTTGGCGCTCGGGCGCTCATACCAGTAGCCGATCAGCAAATAGGAGACGAGGCCGACGCCCTCCCAGCCGAAGAACAGTTGCAGCAGGTTATTCGCCGTCACCAGCATCAACATGGCGAAGGTGAAGAGCGAGAGGTAGGCGAAGAAGCGGGGCACGGTTTTATCGTGCGCCATGTAGCCCGCGCTATAGACGTGGATGAGCATCGAAATGAACGAGACCATCGCCACCATGACGAGGGTGAGCGCGTCTTGCCGTAGCGTCCAGTCCGGCGCGAAGCTGCCAACCGAAATCCATGAGGCGATATGCAGCGGGGCGGCGATAACACCACCCTGTAAGTAGGCCACGAAGCCGGCAACGCCCGCTGCGGCCGAAATCAACATAAAAAGGATGCTCGCGCCAATGGCGAGCTTTTTGCCAATGAACGGGCGGCCAACGCCCGCCAGGGCGGCGCCGAGAAGAGGGGCAAAAACGGCGATTAACGTTAGCATATCAACCCCTCATCAAGGTCACGTCTTCGACCTCGATCGAACCACGGTTGCGGAAATAAACGACCAGAATGGCGAGGCCGATGGCGGCCTCTGCCGCGGCGACGGCCAGTACGAACATGGTGAAAACCTGCCCCACCATGTCATGCAACGCACCCGAGAAGGCGACGAAGTTGAGATTGGCGGCGAGCAGTATCAACTCGATCGACATCATGATGACGATGATGTTCTTACGGTTCATGAAGATGCCGAAAATCCCGATGACCAGCAGCAATCCAGCAACGAACAGATAATGTGACAGGGCAATCGGCATCAGAGCGCTTCCTTTTCGTGGCGCGGCACGGCAGCGCCAGCGCCCAGTTTGGCCGGGACCATGACGAGCGTATCCGTGGGCTTGCGGGCGTGCTGCGCCTCTAAATTCTGTGTCTTGCCGCGCTTGCGGTCGCGATGGGTCAGCACGATCGCGCCGATCATCGAGACCAGGAGGATGACGCCGGAAAGTTGGAAGAGCACCAGATATTTCGTGTAGATCAGTTCGCCCAGCGCCTGCGCGTTGGTGGCGTTCATCGGCGTCGGGAAGAGGCGCGCGGCAGCGGCACCGGGCGCGGTGGTCCAGCCGGTCACCACCAGCGCAAGCTCAACCACAAGGATAAGCGCAACCAAACCGCCGATCGGCGCGTAACGCTGGAAGCCCTCCCGCAGCTCGACGAAGTTCACATCCAGCATCATTACGACGAACATGAATAACACCGCGACAGCACCGACATAAACGATGACCAGCACCATCGCCAGAAATTCGGCCCCCGCCAGCAGGAACAGAACCGCGGCGTTGATGAACGCAAGAATAAGAAACAACACCGCATGCACGGGGTTGCGGCTGCTCACCACCATCACCGCCGAGCTGAGCAGGATGAAGGAGAAAAGATAGAAAGCGAGGTTTGCGATCATGTCTGGCTTCTACCGGTAAGGGGCATCAAGTTCCAGGCGCTTGGCGATTTCCGATTCCCACCGGTCACCGTTTTCGAGCAGCTTGGACTTGTTGTACATCAGTTCTTCGCGGGTTTCGGTCGCGAACTCAAAGTTCGGCCCCTCGACGATGGCATCCACCGGGCAGGCTTCCTCACACAGACCACAGTAAATGCACTTGGTCATGTCGAGGTCGTAGCGGGTGGTGCGGCGCGATCCGTCGTCGCGCGGTTCTGCCTCGATGGTGATCGCCTGGGCCGGGCATACCGCCTCGCAGAGCTTGCACGCGATGCAGCGTTCTTCGCCGTTGGGGTAGCGGCGTAGCGCGTGCTCCCCCTTAAAGCGCGGGCT
>DAOMCN010000238.1:0-3694 GCA_035427885.1 Acidocella sp.
GGGACCTCGTTCATACGGCCGCCATCAATCAGCAGCTCCCCGCCGCTGATCTCCTCCAGCCCTGCGATCATGCGCAGTAGCGTGGATTTGCCACACCCCGAGGGGCCGACGAAGACGATGAACTCGCGGTCCTCGATTTTTAGATCGATACCCTTGATGACTTCAACGGCGCCATAATTTTTGCGTAACTGTTTGATTTCCAGCGTTGACATAAAAACTCCTATTTCACCGCGCCAAAGGTCAGACCACGCACGAGCTGGCGCTGGGTCATCCAGCCAAAAACCAGGATCGGCGCGACTGCCAGGGTGGAGGCAGCGGAAAGCTTGGCCCAGAACAGCCCCTGTGGGCTGGCGAACGAAACGATGAAAGCCGTCAGCGGCGACGCATGTACTGCTGTCAGATTGAGTGACCAGAAAGCCTCATTCCAGGAGAGGATAATAGCCAGCAGGCCGGTGGACGCTATTCCAGGCCCGGCGAGAGGCATCAACACGACGCGGATCTGCGCCAGCGGTCCAGCCCCGTCCATGCGCGAAGCCTCGATGATATCGCCTGGAATCTCCTTGAAGAACGTGTAGAGCATCCACATGATGATCGGCAGGTTGGAGAGCGTCATGAGCGAGATCAACGCGGTTTTCGTGTCCAGCAATCCGGTGGATTGGCAGATCAGATAAACCGGCATCAGAACGCCCACCGCAGGCATCATCTTCGTTGAAAGAATCCACAGCAGCAGATCCTTAGTCCAGCGGTTGGGGAAAAACGCCATCGCATAGGCCGCAGGCATCGCCAGCGCGATACCGATCACGGTCGAGCCAAACGAGATGATGATGGAGTTCCATACCGCGCCGGTATAATCGCCGAGTTGGTTGACCTGGGCGTAATTCGCCAGTGTCGGATGGAAGAACAGCAAGGGCGGCGTGGCGACAGCGTCAATCTCGGTTTTAAACGAGGTCAGGACCATCCATGCCACGGGGAAGAACATTGCCAAAGCCGCTCCCCAGCCGAGCAACGCGACCCAGATGCGAAAGACAAGTGAAGCTTTCATAAGTGGAACCTAGATGTTTACGTTGCGTGCGATTGTGCGCACCAGGAAGAAAGCGATGATATTGGCCAGGATGATGGCCAGAACGCCACCGGCGGAGGCACCGCCGACATCGAAATTCACCAGCGCGCGAAGATAGATCAGGTAGGTCAGCGTCGTCGTCGCATCGCCGGGGCCGCCAGATGTAGTGATGAAAATTTCCGCGAAAATCGCGAGCAGAAAAATTGTTTCAATCATCAAAAGGATGGAGATTGGCCGCGCAAGATGCGGCAAGATCACGAAGCGTAGCAATTGTGGACCGCGCGCCGCGTCCATACGGGCGGCTTCCATCTGTTCGCGGTCCAGCGATTGCATGGCGGTGAGCAAAATGAGGGTGGCGAAGGGGATCCATTGCCAGGCGACGATGATCACGATGCCCGTCATCGGATAATTGGTGAACCAGTCCACCGCGCCAAATCCAAGCTTGGTCGTGACCCAGGCGAACACGCCGCTCACCGGATTCATCAACAAATTTTTCCAGATCAAGGCGCTGACCGTCGGCATCACAAAAAAGGGTGCGATGACAAGAAGGCGCGCAATGCTGCGCCCCCAAAACTCCTGGTCAAACAGGATCGCGAAAGCGACACCGAAGAAAATGGTGATCGCCAGCACGGAGCCAACCAGCACCACCTCGTTGAAGAGAGCCGCCAGCATGGCCGGATCTTCAAGCAGGAATTTGTAATTGTTGAATCCCGCGAAGCCCGAGATAGTCGGATCCACAAGGTTATAACGCCGGAAAGAGAACCATAGCGTCATGATCAAAGGCACAATCGCCCAGACCAGGAGTACGAAGACCACTGGAGTGAGCAGCGGCCAGGTGCGCATCAATTTAGCGCTGCGATGCGGTACGAGGGCTTGGGTCCCTGACATTACGCTCATCTCCTTTAAGAAGGATCGGGAAGAGGCATCGCCTCTTCCCGATTTTGTCGAAGGTTACTTCAGGTAACCAGCCTGTTGCATCGCTGCTGTCGTGCTGGCCTGGGCGTTTTGCAGCGCGGCGCTGACCGTGCTGCGTCCGCTCAGCGCACCGGCGATATCCTGACCAACCACCGTGCCGATCTGTTGGAACGCAGGAATGGCAACGAACTGCACGCCGGTGTAGGGCACCGGGTTGAGAGTCGGGTGGTTCGGGTCAGCCGCGTTGATCGCCGCAATGGCGGTTTTCGCGAAGGGCGCCGCGTTGATATAGTTGGCGTTGTCATAGGTTGAAGTACGCGTGCCCGGGGGAACGACGACCCAACCCTGCGTCTTGCCAACTAAATCGACATATTGCTTTGACGTCGCCCATTCAATGAAGGATTCCGCCGCCGCTTTATGAGTCGTGGTCGACGGCACCGCCAGGGACCAAGCCCAGAGCCAGCCAGCGCCATGATCCGTGACCGCAATCGGCGCCTTCACAAAACCGATCTCGCCCGCGACCTGGGACTGCGTTGGGTCTTCGAGCTTGCCTGCAGCGGCAGTCGAGTCGATCCACATCGCGCAATGTCCGGTCGAGAAAAGCGCTTGATTTTCGTTGAACCCATTTGAATCGGCGCCCGGAGGACCGTCTTTCTTCATCAGGTCGACGTAGAAATTAATTGCCTTTTCCCACGGCGCGGAGGTCAACTGCGGCTTCCAGTTCATATCAAACCAGCTGCCGCCGTTGGTGTTCACCAGGGTCGTCAGAAACGCCATGTTTTCGCCCCAGCCCGGCTTGCCGCGTAGGCAGATGCCGTATTGCTGTTTCGATTTATCGGTCAGCTTGTCGGCAAACTGCTCAATCTCGGCGTAGGTCGGCTGCTCGGGCATGGTGAGGCCGGCTTTGGCAAAAAGATCCTTACGGTACATGGTGAAGGAGCTTTCTGCGTAGAACGGCGCGGCGTAAAGGGTGTTGCCCAGACTCAGAGCGGAGCGCACCTGTGGCAGTAGATCGTTGTAATCGTAAGACGCTGGAAAATCATTCAGCGGCGCCAGCCAACCCTGCTTTGCCCAGATCGGGGTTTCGTAGGAACCAATCGTGATCACGTCGAACTGACCGCCATGCGTTGCAATGTCCGTTGTAACACGCTGGCGCAGAACGTTTTCCTCTAGCACCACCCAGTTGATTTTATTGCCGGTCTTCTGTTCCCACTGCTTCGACAATTTCTGCATGACGATCATGTCTGAATTGTTCACCGTTGCAATGGTGATTGTCGTCGCGGATGCAACACAAGGCACGGCGAGAAGAAAAGCGGCAAATGCCGCGCTGGTAAGCGAACGCATATTATGTTTCCTCTGTTTAGTTGTTATTTATGTATCGCTCGGCGCGCCGAGACGAACTCCACTCTTGCGCGGTACACGGGCCCAAAACAAACCAGCTCTACAAAAGCTTAGCCTGACCTGAAACCGAACAAGCTATTCTTTTGACCGCCCTCACCTGCAACAGCCCCCTCGCTCAGCTTTGATTAAGGATCTGACGCCACGCTCAGGCTGACATCAACCACACACGATTTCACGCTCAAGCCCGCGTGAACAACGAATGAACACTTTTGACCTTCGACCTCCCACATCTTTCAAGGACAGCTCTTAGCGGCTGCCATTTTAGAACCCCCATAAGCGCCTCGTTACGATCACGCGATGGAACAAAGCTAGCTAAAC
>DAOMCN010000239.1:0-3668 GCA_035427885.1 Acidocella sp.
GGCTGCCCGAACGGCACACCAGCAACCAGCACGACCTCGTCGCCCTTGGCGGCGAACCCCTCGACCCGTGCGATTTTTGCCGCAAAGGCGACCGCCTCGGTCATTGAATGCACCGGCTTGGTGAGCGTGGCATGGACGCCCCAAACCGCCGCGAGGCGGCGCGCAACGGCGACGCTGGTGGTAAGCCCGAGCACCGGACAATCCGGCCGCTCGCGCGCGACCCGCAAGGCGGTGGAGCCGGACTCGGTCAGCGCCACGATCGCCTGCGCGCCAATGGTCTGCGCAACCTGTACGGCAGCGGCGGCGATCGCGTCGGCGGAGGACTTTTCTGGTGCCGGGCGCTTGGCGTTGACACTGCTGCGCCAATCCTCGTCGCGTTCAACCCGTGCGATAATACGGTCCATCATGTTCACCGACTCACGCGGGTATTGCCCGGCGGCGGATTCGGCGGAAAGCATGACCGCATCCGCCCCGTCGAACACCGCCGTCGCAACGTCGGACGCTTCCGCCCGCGTCGGCGCTGGCGCGGAGATCATGCTCTCCAACATCTGCGTCGCCACCACAACGGGCAGCCCCCGCTGCTGCGCCGCGCGAATAATCCGCTTTTGCGCCAACGGCACATCCTCGGGCGGCAGTTCAACACCAAGATCCCCGCGCGCCACCATGACTGCATCGGCGAGGGCCAGGATCGCGTCCAGATTATCCAGCGCCTGCGGTTTTTCGAGCTTGGCCATAACCAGCGCCCGCCCATCCGCGAGCTTCTTGGCCTCGGCGACGTCCTCCGCGCGTTGCACGAAGGAAAGACCGATATAATCAATCCCCAGCGGCAGCACGAAGTCGAGATCGGCGCGGTCCTTGGCGGTAAGTGCCGGGATCGGCAATACGACATCGGGGATATTCACACCCTTACGGTCAGAGAGAACGCCGCCGTTGAGGATCTCTGTGAGCAGATGGTCGTCGCGCTTACGCACCACGCGCAGACGCAGCTTGCCGTCGTCGAGCAATAACGTGGCGCCGATTTCCGCGGCTTCCAGGATTTCCGGGTGCGGCAGGTTAACCCGCCGCGTATCGCCTGGAGCGGGGTTCATATCGAGGATGAACGGCTGCCCCGTCTGGAGTTGCACCCGCCCGGACTGGAACTTGCCGACCCGCAATTTTGGCCCCTGCACATCGGCGAGAATACCGATCGGACGGCCAAATTTTTTCTCGACCCAGCGGATCATCTCGATGCGCTGCGCATGATCCTCATGTGAGCCATGCGAAAAATTCAACCGAAAAACATCCGCTCCCGCCTGAAAGAGCTGCGCAATCATCTCCGTGGTGGAACTGGCCGGGCCTAAAGTTGCGATGATCTTGGTGCGTCTGTGGCGGCGTAGGCGTTCGGTCATATTGTCCTCATAAAATCAGGATGGCACGGATATCGTTGACGTTGGTCAGAGTGGGCCCGGTGACGACGAGATCGCCCAGCGCCGCAAAGAAGCTGTAGCTGTCGTGGGCGTTGAGCATTTTTGCTGGATCGAGCCCCAAGGCGCGCGCGCGTACCAGCGTATCAGGGGTGACGATGGCCCCAGCGGCATCCTCTGTCCCATCGATACCGTCCGAGTCCCCGGCGATGGCAAAAATATTTTTAGCCCCATCCAGCGCAACTGCCAGGCTGAGTAGAAACTCCGTATTGCGTCCGCCGCGCCCAGGCTTTTCCTCGCCGATGGTCACGGTGGTCTCCCCGCCGGAGAGCAGCAGCAGCGGCCCGGCTGCGGCCAGCGCCTGTTGCGCCATCTCGCGGCCAAGCACCGCCGATTCCCCTTCCAACGCATCGCCCAGAATTTGGACTGGCACGGTGCTGACTGCAGCCGCGGCCTCCAGCGCCATCTGCGGCGTGGCGATAAAGCGGTAATCGGCCCCTTGGCACCAGGTTGGTCCAGAGCCGATGATGGCCGGATCGTCGCCGGGCACGTCCGAAATGGCGAGGGTAACGAGCTTCGCTGGACGGCAGGCCTCGCCCAGCTTTCCGCCTTTAATCCCGGAGAGCGCCTTGCGGATGCGGTTCATCGCCGAAATCGGCGCGCCGGAGGCGAGCAACGCCTTGTTCACAAGGATTTTGTCGGCCAGCGTCAACCCAGGCGCTGGCAGCGCTAACAAGGAGGACGCGCCACCAGAGATCAGCGCGATCACTTGATCCTCCGAAGTAAGGTCGCGCACACAGGCCAAAATCTCCCGCGCCGCCGCTTCGGAGGCGGCGTCGGGCACCGGATGCGCGGCTTCCAGAACCTTGATCCTCGCCGTCGGGGTGTTATGCCCGTAACGGGTAACCACCACACCCTCGATGTTCTGATCCGGCCAAGCCGCCTCCAATGCGGCCGCCATAGACGCCGCAGCCTTGCCCGCGCCGATGACGATATTGCGTCCCGAGGCTGGCGGTGGCAGGTGGGAAGCTAAGCACACAAGCGGATCCGCCGCGGCCACAGCCGCACGAAATACCGCCTTTAACATTTTGGCGTTATAATCCTCCATAACCCCTCTATGACAGGATCAGGAAAATGAGCAAACCCGAATTCGACACCGCGACGACCGAAAAATTAGAAGCCGCCGCTTTCCGCGCCTTGGTGGCGCATCTACGTGCGCGCTCCGATGTGCAGAATATCGACATGATGAACCTCGCCGGCTTCTGCCGGAACTGCCTGAGCCGCTGGTATCGGGAGGGGGCGGAGGCGCTGGGAATCGTCCTGGCGGATGCCGATGCGCGGGAAATCATCTACGGCATGCCCTACAAGGATTGGCAGGCGCAGAACCAGAAACCGGCAAGCCCGGAGGCTCAGGCGGAATTTCAAAAAAACATGGGGCATTGACGCTGGGCAACGGGAGGCTCTATCCCGGCCCTCCCCGGACGCAGGAGAATGATTTATGGCGCTAGATGCAATGACCGATGAAAAACCCACCAATGTCGCGGGCGACCGTCTGCGCAGCATTGTAGACCGGATTGAGCGTCTGGAAGAGGAGCGCAAGGCGCTCGGTTCGGACATCAAGGACATCTATTCCGAGGCCAAATCTGCTGGCTTCGACGTAAAAGTCCTGCGTCAGCTTATCCGTATCCGTAAGCAAGAACCCGCCGAGATCGAGGAACAGGAAACCCTGCTGGACGTGTACCGCCGCGCGATCGGGATGTAATTCAGCCCCCGGCGCGCAGCCGGGCTTTCGCCTCTGCCGGGTCGGGCAGGGCGCAAGCCCGGGCCAGGAATAAAATGACCACGCTGAACGCGACGAGCACCAGCAGGCCGGAAACATTGCCGAGCGTGCCGGTGCCGTGCAGCGGGCCAAGGTAGGTGATGAACCACAGCCCGGCGAAGTAAGGGGCAATCCACCATGCCCCGCGCCATTCGAGATGCGCCAGCGTGCGCCGCGTCGCCAACTGCCAGGCGCAATACGCGCAAAACGCGATCCCCAGCCCGCCAAAAAGATGGTTGGAAACATTCGCCCCAGCCCAGAATACCACGAGATTGGCAACAATAAACGCCAAAGCCGACGCCACCATCGCGTAGCGCAGTCTAAACGGCCTTGGAAACTGCGCCTCGGGCAGCGTGCGGCGAAAAGCGAAGAGAACCAGCGGCCCGCTGCCATAGGCGAGCACCCCGATGGAAGAGAGATAGGTGACAAGCAACTGCCAGGAAGGC
>DAOMCN010000240.1:0-3657 GCA_035427885.1 Acidocella sp.
GGCCAGAACTACGTGCCCGTGGCACCCCGCGAATACATCTCCAAGGCGAAGAACGCGCAGGAAGCGCATGAGGCGATCCGCCCGACGGATATCACCCTAAGCCCCGAGCGTGTCGCGCGGATGCTGAACGGCGAGCAAGCCAGGCTCTACGAGCTGATCTACAAGCGCGCCATGGCCTGCCAGATGCAGGCCGCCGAGCTCGACCAGACCAGCGTCGACATGGTGGACGGCAAGGGCCAGACCCTGCGCGCCACCGGCTCGGTGCTGGCGTTCGACGGGTTTCTTAAACTCTACCGTGAGGATCTGGACGACGCGGCGGCCGAGGATGAGGATGCGCGCATCCTGCCCCCCATCGCCAAGGGCGACCCGCTGAAGACCGCCAAGGTCGATGCGACCCAGCATTTCACCCAGCCGCCGCCGCGCTATTCCGAGGCGTCGCTGGTGAAAAAGATGGAGGAGCTCGGCATCGGTCGGCCCTCGACCTACGCCTCCATCCTAACCGTGCTGCGCGACCGCAACTATGTGCGGCTGGAAAGCCGGCGGTTCATCCCCGAGGATCGCGGCCGGCTGGTCACCGCCTTCCTCACCAGCTTCTTCGCGCGCTATGTCGATACCGGCTTCACCGCCTCGCTCGAGGAGCAGCTCGACGAGATCGCCGAGGGTAGTGCGAAATGGCGCGAGGTGTTGCGCGATTTCTGGACGGATTTTTCGGCCGCCGTCGCGCAGACCAAGGATTTGAAAATCTCCGACGTGATCGACGCGCTGGACGCCGATCTCGGCTCGCATTTCTTCCCCGCCCGCGAGGACGGATCGGATCCGCGCATTTGCCCCGCCTGCGGCACCGGGCGGATCGGGTTGAAGCTCGGGCGCTATGGCAGCTTCATCGGCTGCTCGAACTATCCGACCTGCCAGTACACCCGCAAACTCGCGATCGATGGCGGCGAGAACCCGGACGACACGCTGAAGGACGGCATGCGGGTGCTCGGCCAGAACCCCGAGACCGCAGAAGAAATCACCCTAAAACGCGGGCCGTACGGGCTGTATGTGCAGCAAGGCGAGCCTGATCCCGCGGATAAGAAGGCGAAGCCCAAACGCGCCTCGCTGACCAAAGGCATGGACCCGGAGGCGCTCACGCTGGAAATGGCGCTGGGGTTGCTCTCCCTGCCCCGGCTGGTCGGGCTGCACCCGGAGACGGGACAAAAAATCGAGGCCGGGGTCGGACGGTTCGGGCCGTATGTGAAGATGGGTGCGATCTACGCCTCGCTCGACCGCGATGATGACGTGCTGCATGTCGGGCTCAACCGGGCGATGGATCTGATCGGCAAGAAACAGGATTCGATCCGCAGTCTCGGCGACCATCCGAAGGATGCAGCCCCCGTGGTGGCGCGCAAGGGGCGTTTCGGTCCCTATGCGCAATGGGGCAATATGGTTGCCAACCTGCCGCGCGGGGTCGAGCTGGCGGATTTCACGCTCGACCAAGCGGTCGCATTGCTCGCCGAGAAGGGCAAGGTGATGGTGCCGAAAGGCAAAAAGGGCAAGACCGGCAAAGCCGCGAAAGCGCCAGCCGCCGTGAAGGACGCAGCGCCCAAGCCGAAGGTGAAGGCACGGCCGCCGGCAAAGGCCAAAGCCGCCGCAGCGAAAGCGAAGCCGAGCCCGATGACCAAGAATGTGGTGAAGCCGCGGAGCAAGGCGAAGGCTAAGTAAGCGCTTCTTTTTCTGAAGAAAAAGAAGCAAAAAGACTTCTGCTCCGCTGGGTCATGGGCTCTGCAGCTCCAACGCCCATGACCCGGCGTAGCAGAAGTTTTTTGCGCGCTTTTTTTTAAAAAAGCGCTGCTTCGCTTCCTATACCTGCTTCGAACCTGTCGCCTTATTCGGGCCTTCGCCGTCGATCGCGTTCTTCATCGTATCCGCCATGGTCTGGGCGGCGGCGTCGGTACGGGCGGCGGCCTCTTTCATGCTGTGCGCGATCGCCGCCTCGCTATGCGCGACGGCTTCGGCGGCGCGTGCCGCGGTCTCCTGCAGGGGGCTTTCCTCGGTCAGCAGCTGGGTTGCCTCGACGAAGCCGCTGCGCAGCTCCTCATTGACCTCGCGCAGCATGGCCATCATCCGCTCCAGCTCCTGGGTGGCGCGGTCCGGGGTCTCGTGCGAGCCGGCATTGCCGAGCAGCGCCATGCGGCCGGCAAAAAACTCCTGGCCGAACTGCATCTCGAGCTGTGCCGCGCGCATCATGCCGTGCAGCATGCGCTCCTGGGCGCGCACGATCCGGATGCCGGTGAGCTGCCAGTTGCGCAACATGGTCTCCGGATTGAGTCCCGAACTGGCTCCGTCCTGCGCACGATTTTCTGCTTGGTCCATGGCTCGAACTCCCTTGCGGTGTCGGTGTGTGGCGAGCGCTGTATATAGCGTGCCGCGGGGCGTTCCGGCTTCACGATTTGCCTGCGCGCGGCGAGTTTAACAAAACCGAAATTCGGGGGCAGGATGACGGAAACTTTCGGAACCGTGACGGCAGTGCTGCGAACGCCGAACCCTGGGCATTTCGCAACCGCCCCGGTCACCGCATTAGAGCTCGACCTGCGGGGCATTCCGGGCGACCGGCATTATGGCCATACGCGCAAGGCCGGCGCCCGCGAGCCCTGGCTGAAGCGGGGTGCGGAAATCCGCTCCGGGCGGCAGCTCTCCCTGGTGGCGGCGGAAGAACTCGCCGAGATCGCGGCGCGCATGGACCTGCCGCGGATCGATCCAGGCTGGCTCGGGGCGAATATCGTGGTCTCGGGCATCGCCCGCTTCTCCCGCCTGCCCTGGGGGACGCGGCTGTTCTGCGCGGAAGGTGCCGTGCTGGTGAACGAGGGCGAAAACGCGCCCTGCCGGTTCGCGGGCGCTGCGGTCGCGCGCGGCTTTCCCGAGCGCGCCGGACTTGATAGTCTGTTCGTCAAGGCGGCGAAGCATCTGCGCGGCATTGTCGCGACGGTCGAGCTGGCGGGACGGGTCGCACCCGGCGCCGTGCGGCTGAAACTTCCGCCCGGCACAACCTTAGGAGATACGCTGTTTTGACCCATCTGCCGATCACGCTCGCGACCGCCGGCATTCTCGGCCTGATCTTTCTGGCTCTGACCGGCGGCGTGACCTCCCAGCGTTTCCGCAGCCGGGTCATGCTGGGCGAAGGCGGTTCAGAGCCGGGCGCTGCGGCGTTGAAACTGGCGGTCCGGGCACATGCGAATTTCGCGGAATACGTGCCCCTGGCGCTGATCCTGCTGGCCGGGATCGAGGCCGCCGGCGCGCCGCGCGACCTCGTGATCGGGCTGGCCGTTGCACTCGTGCTTGGGCGCCTCGGACACGCTTTCGGCATGTTCCGCCCTGCCCCCAATCCGTTCCGGGCCTGCGGCGCGCTCGTCACCTGGGCGGTGATCGGTGTCGCCTGCGTTACGGCGTTGATCCTGGCGTAATCAACGCCATCACCGTCTCCAGCCGGTCCGCCTCGGCCGCGGGCTTGTCCGGCCGCAGCCGCAAAATCCGCGGGAAGCGTAGTGCGACGCCCGATTTATGCCGGGAGGAAAGCTGGGCTGCATCGAACCCCACCTCGAAGACCAGGGACTTCTCCACCTCCCGCACCGGGCCGAAGCGCGCGGTGGTGTGGTTGCGGATCCAGCGGTCGAGAAA
>DAOMCN010000241.1:0-3656 GCA_035427885.1 Acidocella sp.
GGTCTTCGCCAGCGCGGACACCGTCATCCGCACCGCGCAAACCCAGGCGGACGAGAAGGAATCGGGCCAGATCGCCCTTTTCGGCGGCAGCGAGCCCGAAAAAATCCGCCTCCCCGCAATCGCCGACTGGCCCGAGACCGAACGCCTCACCTTTGAGGCCGAAGCCATCGGCTTCCACATCAGCGCCCACCCGCTGGACATGTACGCCGTAGCGCTGAAACGCCTGGGCGTCGTCTCCTCCTCGCGCATCGAACCCCGCGCCCAGGCCGGGGCAACGCGGGTCAAGCTCGCGGGCACCGTCTCGGGCAAAAAGGAGCGCATCACCCGCACCGGCAGCCGTATGATGTGGCTGACCCTGTCGGACATGGAGGGCAGCTTCGAGGTTACCCTCTTCTCGGAAATCCTGACGCGCGTGCGCGAGCAGCTCGTGGAGGGTGCCGCCCTGCTGGTCACCGCAGACATCAAGATCGAGAGCGAATCCCTGCGCATCACCGCAATAGATCTAACCCCCCTGATGGACGCCGCCGCCCAGGCGGGCGCCTCTGTGCGCGTCTGGCTGGACAGCACCGAGCCCCTGGCGCAAATCCGCACCCTGCTCACCCAGGAGGGCCGAGGCAAAGGCCGCGTGACGCTGATTCCCAACACCGGGCTGGACCGCAAACTCGACATCATCCTCCCCGGCGGCTTCAACGTCTCCCCCCGGCTGACCCAGGCGATGAAACTCCTCCCCGGCGTCGCGGCGGTGGAGGATGTCTGACCCGCCCGGCCTGACCCGCCGCCGCCTCCTCGCCAGCAGCGCCGCCCTTCTCGCCACGCCCATCCGCGCATACGCCGCCCCGCTCGGCCCGCCGATCGCCCCGGTTCGCCCGGTAACCGAAATCTACTTCGGCCACCGCGTCACCGACCGCTACCGCTGGATGGAAACCCAATCCCCCGAATGGCAGCGCTACATCCGCGCCGAAGGCGCCTACACCGCGAAAATCCTGGCAAAAATCCCCAACCGCGCCACCCTCGCCACCGCCATCGGTAAAAACACCGCAATCGCCTCCATCGTGTCCTTCCAGACCGCCGGGCGCCGTATTTTTATCGAAACCCGCCCCGCCGACGCCAACACCTCGAAACTCTTCGTCCGCGAGAGCTTGACCGGCCCGGACCGCGAACTCCTCAACCCCGACCATTTCGCGCCACCCGGCTCGCACGCCGCGCTGGACTGGTGGACCCCCTCGCCCGACGGCGCGCATGTCGTCTTCGGCATCTCCACAGGTGGCTCGGAACAATCCACCCTGCATATCCTGGCCACCGACACCGCGACCCTGCTGCCCGAATCGATCACCCGCACCCCGGACGCCAACCCAAGCTGGCTGCCAGACGGCTCCGGCTTCTTCTACAACCGCCTGCAAGACGTCCCCCCCGAGAGCCTCGCCTACGAGGAAAAAAGCGCCTGCTGGCTCCATTTCCTCAACACGGACCCTGCCCACGACCCAAAACGCCTCGCCCAGGGCCTCGACCCCGCGGTTGCGGTGTCTGACATCGACTTCCCCAACATCATCGCCACCCCCGGCTCCCCCGTGGCGCTCGGCGTCCTCACCGCCGGTGTGCAAAACGAGCTGACCCTCTACGCCGCCCCCCTGGCCAGCCTCCCCCACAGCGCCCCGTCCTGGACCAAACTCTGCGGCCCGGAAGATCAGGTCACCGACTACGCCGTGCGCGGCGAAGAAATTTTTCTCCTCACCCACCAGCACGCCCCGCACTACCGCGTGCTAAAAACCACCGCCGCCGCGCCGAGCATTACCCATGCGTCCGAAGTCGTGCCGCAAAGCCCCGCCGTCATCCGCGCCATCGCCGCCGCGCGCGACGGTCTCTACCTCCTCAGCCTGGACAGCGCCTTAAGCACGCTGCGTCGCCTAGCCCCGGACGGCAGCGTGAGCGCGTTCACCCTCCCCTTCCCCGGCGCGATCAACGAAGCCTCCTTCTACGCCGACCCCCAGCACGACGGCGCATGGTTCCTGTTACAAGGCTGGGTCCACCCCCCAGTGCTCTGCCACGCCGCCCCGGACGGCACAGTGACCCAAACCAACATCGCGCCCAAACCATCCCTCGATGTGAGCGCCTACACCTCGGAGGAAGTCTTCGTCCCCGCGCGCGACAAAACCCGAATCCCGCTCTCGCTGATCTACCGCAAGGACCTGCGCAAATCCCCCGAGGCCCCGCTGCTGCTGGAAGCCTACGGCGCTTACGGTATCACGCTAAACGCCGTCTTCCTCGCCCGCTGGCTTCCCTTCCTGGACCTCGGCGGCGTTTTAGCGGTGGCCCATGTGCGCGGCGGCGGCGAGTTGGGCTGGGACTGGCACCGCGCCGGACAAAAGCTGGAAAAATATCATAGCTGGCAGGACATGATCGACTGCGCCCAGTCCCTGATCGCCCGGCGCTGGACGACGCATAAACGCCTCGCCGTCCTCGGCGCCTCTGCGGGCGGCATCACGGTAGGCCGCCTTTTGACCGAGCGCCCGGACCTCGCCGCGGTGGTGATCTGCGAAGTCGGCGTCTCGGACCCGCTGCGCAGCGAATTCTCCCCCAACGGCCCGCCCAACATCCCCGAATTCGGCACTCTCGCCACTGAACAAGGCTTCACCGGTCTGTACGCGATGGATGCCTACCAGCATGTACACGACGGCGTGAAATACCCCGCAGTCCTGCTCACCACTGGCCTGCACGACCCGCGCGTCGCTCCCTGGGAGCCGACCAAAATGACCGCCCGCCTGCAAGCCGCGACAACCTCCAATAACCCGATTCTCCTGCGCGTGGACGCCGACGCGGGCCACGGCTTCGGCTCAACGCGCGCCCAGCGCGACGCGCAAACCGCAGATATCCTGGCCTTCATCCTCTGGCGCACCGGCGATCCGCGTTTTCAACCCAAAACTTGATCTGCCTCTTGCCTCAGGAATGTAACGCCGCTATGAAGCGCGCGGATATGGGCGCGTAGCGCAGCGGTAGAGCACCACCTTGACATGGTGGGGGTCACAGGTTCAATCCCTGTCGCGCCCACCACCACCCTCTGATAAAATAAACGTTAAAACTCCAAGCAATTTAAACCCTTGCTGTGCCCTCTGGCCAAGCCGTCCTACTGGCTCGCCCAGATAATCCGGTGCATCCAGACCACCTCGCGCGTGGCGAAGCTCAGATCGGCATAGGCCGGGTTCAAACTGGTCAGCTCAATGCGCGACGCCGTCCGCCGAGACAGCAGCTTCGCCATCACCGCCCCCTCGACTGAGCGCACGACAACCCGGTCGCCCACCCGCACGGGCGCTGCGGGCGAGACCACAATCGCATCCCCCTCGCGGTACACCGGCTCCATCGAATCGCCCGAAATGGTCAGCGCATAAGCATTGGCGTCGGTCGTCTGCGGCAGCTCGACCTCGTCCCACCCCGCCCCGGCCGGATAGCCGCCATCGTCGAAAAACCCATATTCCCCGGCCTGCGCCATCCCGATCAGCGGCAGCTTGCTGCGCCCCTTGGGCCGCTGATCGGACACAACCCGCGCCCCCATGACCAGCGCGGTAAAATCCTCCAGCTTCGCCCCAGTGGCGCACAACACCTTCGCCAGACTTTCCGTGGACGGCCAGCGCAGCCGCCCATCCTCGGCCCGGCGTTTGGAG
>DAOMCN010000242.1:0-2456 GCA_035427885.1 Acidocella sp.
GCGAATCCCATTTCATGCGTCACCACCAGCATGGTTCTGCCCTCTTTCGCCAGATCGCGCATCACTTTCAGGACTTCGCCGACCATCTCGGGATCGAGTGCCGAGGTTGGCTCGTCGAATAACAACACATCTGGCTCCATTGCCAACGCACGGGCGATGGCCACGCGCTGCTGTTGCCCGCCGGAGAGTTGTGCCGGATAGGCTTGCAGTTTTGCCGATAGTCCGACTTTTTCCAGCATCGCCTCCGCGCGTAAAATGGCGGTTTTTTTATCAAGACCCAGCACATGTATCGGCGCTTCGGTGACATTTTGCAGCACCGTCATGTGACCCCACAAATTAAATTGTTGAAATACCATCGCCAGACGCGAACGTAGCCGCTCTATCTGTTTGGGGTTGGCTGCGTCACGCGATTTCTTTCCCTCCTTCATTTCGATCAACTCGCCCTTGATGCGCACCCGTCCTCGATCTGGCATTTCCAGCAGGTTTATGCAGCGCAGGAAGGTGCTCTTGCCCGAGCCGGATGCGCCAAGAATGGCAATGACGTCCTCGTTATGCGCGGTGACGGAGACGCCCTTCAGAACCTCTACCGGGCCGAAGCTCTTATGAATATCTTCCACTACCAAGGCTGAAGAAGGAGCTTGTTGATCCATTAACATCCGTTATTTCCTCTGTCCCGAGATGCGGGTTTTTGGCTCTGACTTCAGGCGGCGCGGAGCACCATGCCAAAGAGGTCTCGAGGGTCGTCTGGATCGGCCAGCAGGTCCAATTTTTCGAAGAACGGGGTTTGCAGTACCTGGTCTCTGACGTAACGCAAGGCTGAGAAATCCTCAATGGCGAAGCCTACCGAGTCAAACAACGTGATCTGTTGGGCGGATTTTCTCCCCGCTGCCTGGCCTGCGATGACCTGCCAGAGTTCGTGGACTTCGTGATCGTGCGGGAGTTGCTGGATTTCCCCCTCAATTCTGGTTTGCGGTGGATATTCCACGAAGATATCCGAGCGCAGCAAAATATCGCGGTGTAGCTCGGTTTTGCCGGGGCAGTCTCCGCCGATCGCGTTGATATGCAGCCCCGCACCGACTAGGTTATCGCTAAGGATGGTGGCGCATTGCTTGTCCGCCGTTGCCGTCGTGACGATCTGTACGCCCTGCATGACTTCCTCGACCGAGGCGCACGGGGTAATGTCGAAGCCAAACTTCTTGAGGTTGGCCATGCATTTTTGGGTTGCCACGGGATCGATGTCATAAAGGCGGAGGGTTTTGATGCCGAGCATCGCCTTGAAGGCCATTGCCTGAAATTCGGATTGCGCGCCGTTGCCTATGATGGCCATCGTGTGCGCGTTTTTTGGGGCGAGGTATTTCGCCGCCACGGCCGAGGTTGCCGCCGTGCGCAGGGCGGTCAGGATCGTCATCTCCGAGAGCAGGGTCGGGTAGCCGTTGCTGACATCGGCCAGCAGGCCGAAGGCGGTAACGGTCTGGCGGCCTTCGCGCGTGTTCTTCGGGTGGCCGTTGACGTATTTGAAGGCGTAGAGCGCGTCGTCGCTCGCGGGCATCAGTTCGATCACGCCGTCGATCGAGTGGGCGGCAACGCGGGCGGTTTTATCGAAGCTCTCCCAGCGCAGGAAATCCGCCTCGACGTAGCTGGCCAGATCAGTGAGGAATTTTTCCATGCCGATTTGGAGGATGAGCTTCATCATATGATCGACGCTGACGAAGGGGACGACGTTCAGATTGGGAATTGGCTGCATCAGAAGCTCCAGGTTGGGCGGTCCATCACGCGCCGGCCCAGCAGGCTTGCCACGAGATCGACCAGAAGGGTCGCGGTGCGTCCGCGTTCGTCAAGAAACGGGTTGAGTTCGACGATATCGAGGCTGGAAACCAGGCCGCTGTCGTGCAGCATTTCCATGACCAGATGTGCCTCGCGGAAGGTAGCGCCGCCGGGGACGGTGGTGCCGACGGCGGGGGCGATTGCGGGGTCGAGAAAGTCCACGTCGAAGCTGACATGCAGCATGCCGTTATCGTTACGTACACGGTCGAGAAAGCGCGAGAGCAGCGGGGCGACGCTGTATTCGTCGATCGTACGCATGTCGAAAATCGTCACCCCGGTATCGCGCAGGGCGGTCCGCTCGGCGTTATCGACGCTACGGATGCCGAGCATGGCGACGCGGCTCGGGTCCACCATGACCTCCAGCGGGGCAAAGCCGCCCTCGAAGCCGGGTTGGCCGGTGACATAGGCGACCGGCGTACCGTGGATATTGCCGCTCACTGTGGATTTCAGGGTGTGGAAATCAGGGTGCGCGTCAAGCCAGAGGAGGTAGAGTGGGCGTCCGACCTCCGCCGCCCGGCGGGCCATGCCCGCGACGGTACCCGCCGAGAGGCTGTGGTCGCCGCCCATGAAGATCGGCATGCCTTCGGCGCTGGCGTCGTAGGCGGTCTGGCTCAGCAATTCGACCCAGGCGG
>DAOMCN010000242.1:2466-3636 GCA_035427885.1 Acidocella sp.
CCCAGGCGGCGACCTGGGGCAGGTTTTTGAGTGCCGGATTGGGGTATTCGACCGCAGCTGGCGGCGGCGCGCTCAGCGTGCCCAGGTCCGTGAGGCAGTGGCCCAGGCCGGTAATCGCAGCGGCGAGCCCGGCGGTGCGCAGGGCGCTTGGCCCCATTTCGCAGCCCAGCCGTCCCGCGCCATCCTGCACAGGCACACCAATCAGTTTGCAATGTTTTACTGTCATCTCTTTCCCGTTGTGGGCGTGTTGTCCGCCCAGTGGGGCAAGATAAGCGGCGCTTGCTGGCGAAGTGAACAGCAAGAATTGATAATTTTGTCAGGTTGCTTTAGCATATAGGCGGAAACTATGTGCAAAATGGTAAAGCAATGGACGATCTGGACAACAAGCTGACCAGCCGGCTGCGCCATAACGGGCGCGCCAGCATCTCCGATCTGGCTGGCGATCTCGGCGTCTCGAGGGCGACGGTGCGCGCGCGCATGGAGCGGCTGGAGAAATCCGGGACGATACTGGGG
This sequence comes from Acidocella sp., assembly GCA_035427885.1. Taxonomy (GTDB): domain Bacteria; phylum Pseudomonadota; class Alphaproteobacteria; order Acetobacterales; family Acetobacteraceae; genus Acidocella. Next base: position 2,980 of record DAOMCN010000242.1, read on the forward strand.
TATACCGTTATTTTGAAATCCGACGCCATTGAGCTACCTGTCCGCGGGATCATGATGATCGCCATCGAGGGTTATACGACCGACCGGGTGATCCGCAGCCTTTCCGGCTTTCCCGAGATCTCGGCGATTCATACCACCAATGGCCGATGGGATCTCGTCGTCGAACTCGGTACCGCGACGCTGTCTGATTTCGACGCTGTGTTGCGTCGCATCCGGCTGATCCAGGGAGTCAGCAACAGCGAGACGAATTTACTCCTGGCGACGCCGCGCTCGACCAAGGCGCGGCTTTAAAGCCGGAGGGTTAGAACAGGGCCGCGTTCTGGGCGAGCTGTTCGGGCGTGAATCGGAAGATGGTCATGGCATCAACACTATAAGCACCCATGCGCCGATAGAACTGGATCGCCGGTTCGTTCCAATCCAGGCAGCCCCATTCCAGCCGCTTACACCCGCGCTCCAGCGCCAGGCGCGACATGAAGGCCAGCATCACCTGGCCCAGCCCTTTGCCGCGCAAAGCGGCATCGATCAGAAAACCGTCAATATACAGGCCTGATTCGCCGGTGAAGGCTGAAGAATTCTCGTAAAAATACACGAAGCCGACGGTCTCTCCGTCGTAATCGCCCAACACCGCCTCGCCACGCCGGGTGCTGAGGCACTGGG
>DAOMCN010000243.1:0-3624 GCA_035427885.1 Acidocella sp.
ATGCGGTCTCCTGGTTGCCGTGAGCTGCGGCGGACCATAGGTTGCGCCGCGCCACAGTCAACAGGGGATTAAAACATGGACGAAACGCTGCTTCGCCGGATTGCCGAGGCATTGGAGCGTCTCGCGCCGCCGGCGCCGGCGCCGCTGATGCTCGAGCAGGCGGATGCTTTCGTCTGGCACCCGGAGCGCGGCGTGCTGAGCCCGGTGCCGGTGGTCTCGCGCGTGCCGCTGGCCTTGCTTCAGGGGATCGCGCGGCAGAAGGAGACCCTGCTCGAGAACACCACCCGCTTCGCCGCCGGCCTGCCGGCGAACAACGCGATGCTGTGGGGCGCGCGCGGCATGGGCAAATCCTCGCTGGTGAAGGCCGTGCATGCCGAGATCAATCGCGGCCGCCCGGGCGCGCTGGCGCTGATCGAGATCCATCGCGAGGACATCCGCACGCTCCCCGGCCTGCTGAACACGCTGCGCGGCCAGGCGCGCCGCTGCGTGATCCTGTGCGACGACCTGTCCTTCGAGCGCGAGGATGCGGATTACAAGGCGCTGAAATCGGTCCTCGACGGCGGGATCGAGGGGCGGCCGGATAACGTGCTGTTCTATGCGACCTCCAACCGCCGGCATCTGATGCCGCGCGACATGATGGACAACGAGCGCGCCACCGCGATCAACCCCGGCGAGGCGGTGGAGGAGAAGGTCTCGCTCTCCGACCGCTTCGGCCTGTGGCTCGGCTTCCATAACGGCGACCAGGCGGTGTTTTTCGAAATGATCGAGGGCTACGCCGAGGCCTACCGGCTGCCGATCGATCGGCCGGCGCTGCATGCCGCGGCGGTGGAATGGTCGGTCACGCGCGGCGGGCGTTCCGGGCGGGTCGCGTGGCAGTTCATCCAGGATCTGGCCGGCCGGCTCGGCGTACGCTTGACCGGGGAAGACGGCTCCGCTTGATAGCGGCGGCCCGGGGCGCCGGGCGGGATTAAGGAAGGGTGGCCGAGTGGTTTAAGGCAGCGGTCTTGAAAACCGCCGTGCGTGCAAGCGTACCGTGGGTTCGAATCCCACCTCTTCCGCCAATTCAGTCCCTGAATGGGCACTGAATTTACGCCGTTTTTCGCGGTGTGCGCCTGAAGCACCCGCGTCTTCATCATTCGCCTTTCCGGCCCGTTCTCGGCGACACGGCCAAGCCGAGGAACACCATCACGGCCTGATTGAGCCGGACCACGTCCTCGCCATCCAGTCGGCCGATCCGCTCGCCGACCTTGGACTTCGGGACGGTGGTGATCTTGTCCACCATCAACCGAGAGGAGGAATGCAGCCCATTGCGCTCGTTCGGCTCCACCGGAAGCCGGAACAGGGGCGCCTCGGTCGGGTCCGTCGTGAAGGCGCAGATCGTGATCGAGTCGGTCGCGTCGAAGGAGTCGTCCTGCACGATGACGACAGGACGCGGTTTGCCCGCATAGTCCTTCCCGCCGGAGACGGTCCAGATATCGCCCCGCCTCATTCATCATCCCAGGCGGAGACGGCGTCGATGAACGCCTGATCCTCGGCCGCATGGACGCTTGCCGCCACGGCCAGAGACTGCCGGTGCGCCTCCGAGCGGAAGGACGACGCCCGCACGTCCGGCACCCAAATCTGGATTGGTCGCAGGCCCTGCGCGCGCAGCCGGTCGCGGTGCTCCTGAACCTTCACCTTGGTGGGCTTGACGCCCCTCGCCGATGCCATGACTCGATTCTCCAAATAAGTTACATGTAACCTATCATGCAGCGCTCGGTATGGAAAGCGGATTCGATCCGGCAGCTCGGCTATCGCCGACTGAGAAATGTGCAAAAACTTGTTGCTACGCAATATGTTGACGACACAGCGCACATTGCGCCTGAGCGAGAGACAGCAATACTTCTCTATCTCCACGCAAGAGATGAGAAAAATGACGACGATGGTTTGAAAATGCAGCGTGAGCAAGGAGTTGTTCATCTTCAAGCGTACGAAATGCGATTCAGAATAAAACGGCTTCAATCTCCTTAATGGGATAATTCGAGACCGACAGGGGGCGCTGGACCCGATATTCCAAGCCATGGGAAGATTCAATGAGTGTGCTCGACGAACACATGCCGAAATGCTTGCCCTTGACCGTGCAAAAGCATAGACCGCGAACTCAACTTGCGCGCTAATCATAGCGCCACAGCGAAAACGTAGTGATCATCGCTATCCGGCGTAGCCCGCCAGATTTCAGGCCGGCTTCCTTGATGATGCGGCGGGCGCCACGGCAAAGCCGGTACCCGACAGGCGGCTGTCTTTTCGGGGGCGCTCGGCCCGGGCGGCAGGTCGATTAAGCGCCGGCGGCACAGCGATAGACGACGCGCCCACTGGCTTTTTCAAAAATATCGACCGCGCGGCCGGAGGCGCTGAGCTGATGCGCCATCGCCTTCGCCTCGTCGAGGTCGAGAAAAGCAACGCCGAACAAATCATCGCCGACAAGCAGATGAAGTTCCACCCGCGCCAAAACCGGCGCTTCTGGACTAAGGGAATGAGAAAGCATGCCCATCACTACCTCCAACGTACGCAACCATGGGTAGAATGTCGGTAAAAATAACGATACGACATCTACATCAACGAAACAATACCATAATTGAAACTATCGCGAATGTGTACGAACAATTTTGTTGCCGTCATTCACGATAAGGAGAGATTCGTCAGTGCGCGACATCGTCCAGGAAAAGTTATGAAACGTTCCAGATAATTTTGAAAGAGAAATTAACTTTTAGATAGACGTTGCCGATTCCGTGTTTGGTGGGCAGGCTTGTTTGCATTCCACGGCGGAATCCTGGGACCGCCACGTTGAGCGGCCCTGGTCGGCAGGGCGCGCTGCTTCGTCGACCTTTTGGCTGGACCGTCCCCTAACCCCCGCCACCGCCCGAAGCCGGGTGCTTCCCGTCCGCCCGAAATGCCGCTATCTCTTGCCGCAAGGGGAATAACCGGACGGCACGGCTCGGTTCATCATCAAAACAGGGGTGCTTCATGCATATCAAGAACATCACGATCGGCGGGCTGCTGGCCGCCGTAGCGCTGAGCGCGGCGATCGCGCCGGCCCGCGCCGACGAGCTGCAGGACATCAAGTCCAAGGGCGTCCTGGTGGTCGGCGTCAAGGCGGACTACCCGCCTTTCGGCTATCTCAGCCCCGCGGGCAAGAATATCGGATTGGAGCCGGACCTGGCCGCGAACATCGCCAAGCGCCTCGGCGTGAAGGTGCAATACGTCTCGGTGGTGGCGGCCAACCGCATCCAATTCCTGCAGCAGGGCAAGATCGATCTGATGATCGCGACGATGAACGACACGCCGGAGCGCGAGAAGATCGTCGATATCATCCACCCGGATTATTACGCTTCGGGCTATAACGTGATGGTGCCGGACACGGTCAAGCTGACCTCCTGGAAGCAGCTCAAAGGCGTGCCGGTCTGCGCCATCCAGGGTGCGTTCTATAACAAGGAGATCGCCGAGAAATTCGGCGCCGAGCCGGTCGCCTTCACCGGCGTCGCGGAAGCGCTGACCGCGCTGCGCCAGGGCCGCTGCAACGCCTTCGTCTATGACGACACCGCGATCGAGGGCAAGTTGCAGATGCCGCAATGGAAGGATTACGAC
>DAOMCN010000244.1:0-3621 GCA_035427885.1 Acidocella sp.
GCCTGCCAATTGTAGGCATCATATTTGCTTGTACATTCGTATGAAAGCGTATTTGCACGGCGAAGGTCGGTTTAACCGATACCGCCCGAGGCAAAGGATAACCAGAAAGAGCACTCATAGTATGCGATAGGAGTTCCTGTATGGGTATGGTCGATCAGCTATTTTCTCGTTCTCTGCAATCGTACGAGAGTCAGCGGCAACAAGAAATGCCATTGCTAGAATATCTCGACCTTTGCCGCCGCGACCCGATGGCCTACGCCACCGCCGCCGAACGCATGGTTGCCGCGATCGGCGAAGCACAGGTGATCGACACCGCCAAGGACGCGCGGCTGGGGCGGATCTTCATGAACCGGACGATCAAGGTATATCCTGCCTTCGCCGAGTTTTTCGGGATGGAGGAAACGATCGAACGGATCGTCAATTTCTTCCGCTACTCGGCTCAGGGACTCGAGGAACGCAAGCAGATCCTCTATCTGCTCGGCCCAGTCGGCGGCGGAAAATCCTCGATCGCCGAGCGCCTGAAGCAGTTGATGGAGCAATTGCCGATTTACGTCCTGAAGGCGGGCGATCAGCTCAGCCCGGTATTCGAGAGTCCGCTCGGCCTGTTTGACCCCGCGCATATGGGGGCTGAGTTGGAGAGCCATTTCGGTATTCCGCAACGTCGCATCACGGGGTTAATGTCGCCCTGGGCGGTCAAGCGGCTAGATGAATTCCACGGCGATATCTCGAAGTTCACCGTGGTGAAGCTCTATCCTTCGAAGCTGCGCCAGATCGGGGTGACCAAGACCGAGCCGGGCGATGAGAACAACCAGGATATTTCCAGCCTTGTTGGCAAGGTCGATATCCGCATGCTGGAACTGTACAGCCAGAACGATACCGACGCCTACAGCTATTCCGGCGGCCTCAACCGCGCGACCCAAGGGCTTCTCGAATTCGTCGAGATGTTCAAAGCGCCGATCAAGGTGCTGCATCCGCTGCTAACCGCGACGCAGGAGGGCAACTATGTCGGCACCGAGAACATCGGCGCTATCCCCTTCAACGGCATCATCCTGGCACATTCCAACGAGGCGGAATGGCAATCTTTTAAGCACAACAAGAATAACGAGGCGTTCATTGATCGCGTTTGCGTGGTGAAGGTGCCCTACTGCCTGCGCGTGACCGAGGAGCAGAAAATATACGAGAAGCTGATCCGCACCAGCGAGCTTGCCAACGCGCCTTGCGCGGTGGCAACCCTGGAGATGCTGGCACGCTTTGCCGTGCTCTCGCGCCTGCGCCCGCATCCAAATTCCAACCTGTTTTCAAAAATGCGCATCTACGACGGCGAAAACCTGCGCGATACCGAGCCGAATTCAAAATCCATGCAGGAATACCGAGACCTAGCCGGGATCGACGAAGGGATGGACGGCATCTCCACCCGCTTCGCCTTCAAGGTTCTTTCGGCCACCTTTAATTACGATACACGTGAAGTCGGCGCTGATCCGGTGCACCTGATGTATGTACTCGAACAGGCGATCCGGCGCGAACAGTTCGCCGAGGAAACCGAGAAACAATATCTTGATTTTATTAAAGGCATCCTGGCGCCACGCTATGCTGAATTTATCGGCAATGAGATTCAGAAAGCCTATCTCGAATCCTACACCGATTACGGCCAGAACCTGTTCGACCGTTATCTTGACTATGCCGATGCGTGGATCGAAAATCTTGATTTCAAGGACCCCGACACCGGACAAATGCTCGACCGCGAGCAGCTCAATCAGGAGCTGACCAAGATCGAAAAACCCGCGGGCATCGCCAACCCCAAGGATTTCCGCAACGAGGTTGTGAAATTCGCCCTGCGCTCAAGAGCCACGCACGGCGGCAAGAATCCGTCCTGGACGAGCTATGAGAAAATCCGCGAGGTCATCGAGCGGCGGATGTTCAGTCAGGTTGAGGATCTGCTCCCCGTGATCAGCTTCGGCAGCAAGAAAGAGGTCGAGACCGAACGTAAACATACGGAGTTTTTGGAGCGCATGATGGCGCGCGGCTATACCGAGCGGCAGGTGCGCCGGCTGGTCGAGTGGTACATGCGCGTAAAACAGGCGGGGTGATGACATAGGGGGATAGATCATGAACATCGTCGATCGCCGCTTGAATCCGCAAGGCAAAAGCCTGTCCAATCGCCGCCGCTTTATCCGCCGCGCCAAGCAGGAACTAACAGAAGCCGTGCGCAAAGCCACGGCTGAGCGCAGCCTGGGCGATCTTGGAGGTGAGGACCGCATCTGGGTCCGGGCAGACCGCCTGCGCGAGCCGCAAATCCGCCACTCCTCCGAACAGGGTGATCACGACTATGTGCTGCCGGGCAACAAGCAATACGAGGAGGGCGACCGGATCAAGCGGCCGCAATCACAAGGTGGCGGCGGCGGGGAAGCCTCGGAGGATGGCGATGGCGAGGATGGTTTCCAATTTGCCCTGAGTCAGGAAGAATTCCTCGATATTTTCTTCGACGATCTGGAGTTGCCTGACCTGCTACGTAAGGAGATGAAATCTGCTGACAGCTTCACCCCGCGGCGTACCGGATACGCCACCAGCGGTTCAATCCCTAATCTCAACCTCAAGCGCACGATGCAGAAAAGTCTGGCCCGGCGGATCGCGCTCAAGCGCCCGCGCCCGTCGGATATTTGCGAGATTGAGGCAGCGTTGGCCACGCTTGCCCCAGAGGAGGAGACCCGGCGCGGCGATCTCTTGGCGTTGCTGGAACACCAGCAGCGCCGCAGCCGGAGAATTCCTTTTATCGATCCTGTAGATGTCCGATACAACCGTTTCGAACACGTGCCGCAGCCGGTAACCAGCGCCGTCATGTTCTGCCTCATGGATGTGTCCGGCTCGATGACTGCGCACATGAAGGATCTTGCCAAGCGCTTCTACAAGCTGCTCTATTTGTTCCTGACGCGGCGCTACAAAAACGTCGAACTCGTCTTCATCCGGCACACCCATCTGGCACGCGAGGTGGACGAGGAGACTTTTTTTATGAGCACCGAAACCGGCGGCACAATTGTCTCGACCGCGTTTGACGAGATGCTGCGCGTGATCGCCGATCGCTACCCGCGCAACATGTGGAATATCTACGCGGCGCAGGCCTCGGACGGCGACAATATTCCAGGCGACAACATTAAGGTCGCGGCGCTGCTGAGGGAGCGAATCCTGCCGATCTGCCAGTACTTCGCCTATATCGAAGTCCAGAGCGAAGGTGGCATCATGCATGTTACCGACCTGTGGCGCACTTACGACGCGCTGATTAAATCCGGTGAGCCGATCGTAGCGCGCCGTGTCAGTCATCGCGGCCAAATTTTCCCCGTGTTCCGCCACCTTTTCGCGCCCAGACGTTTACCTCAAGCGAGCCGCACATGAGCAATGATCCCCTCGTGCGCATAGAAAAAGATTGGGATTTTGACAGCTTGCGTCGCGCTTATGATGCAATCGACAAGATTGCCCGCGACGACTTGAAGCTCGACTGTTATCCAAGCCAAACTGAGGTTATCACCTTCGAGCAGATGCTTGACGCTTATTCCTCCGTGGGCATGCCGTTGATGTATCAGCATTGGTCATTCGGCAAAAATTTCGCCCATGACGAGATGCTTTATC
>DAOMCN010000245.1:0-3617 GCA_035427885.1 Acidocella sp.
GGGGAGGGCGGGGGCTGGGTCCGGAGGGGGAGGGAAGGGGAGGGAGGGGCACGGCTCCGAACATCCGGACTGTTGCGGGGTTCAGATGCCGTCGTCCAACTTGGAGAAACTGGCGATATTTACTGAAGCCGCGCGACGCCCCAGGAAAAGGGAAACCCGAGGACCTCCAAGGAACCTCCGTGGCCGCTCGGCGAACCTGCGGGGAGCGCTTGGGGACCACGCGCATGGGAGCATTCGTGGGACCCACCTCTTTGCATGCCCAGGAACAAACCCTCGCTGCGTACGCCTAGCGCGTGCGGCACGCGTTGCCAATGCCAACGCGGCGCTGAACGGGGTCGCCGGGCGGGTCCGCGCGATCCGCGCCGATGGCTGGGCGGATAAGCGCATCACCCGGGCGGCACCGTATGATCTGGTGTTTGCGAATATTCTGGCGCGGCCGCTCTGCGCCATGGCGCATCAATTAGGTGATGCGCTGGCACCGGGCGGGGTGGCCATTTTGGCCGGCCTGCTAACCACCCAGGTCAACTGGGTGGTCTCGGCGCATCGCCGCGCCGGGCTCGTGCTCGAGCACCGGCTGGCGGATGGCGCTTGGTCGATCCTGCTGCTCCGCAAGCGAAAGTAAGTAAGCGGCGCTTTGTTGAAAAAAGCGCGCAAAAACCTTTGCGATGCTGGGCCGGGGGCTGCGGCGCTGCCAAAGCCTATGGCCCAGCGAAACAAAAGTCTTTTTGTGTCTTTTTCTTCAGAAAAAGAAACGCTTGCTTGCTGCTTTAACGGTAAGCGCGGTCGGCGCGCACCGCTTCGCGGATGTCGTAGCGGGAGATGCCGATATCGGCGAGGTCACGATCCGACAGGGCCTGCAGCTCCGCCTCAGCGGCGCGGCGCTCGCGCCAGGCGCGGAAGGTCTCGAGCAGCCCCTGGCGGCGCGCGGCAGCCGGGGTGTGGGCGGACATTTCGCCGAACTTGCCGAAAGAGAAATGGTTCTGGATATTGCTTGCCATGATACACCTATTGGTCAGCTGAACGGTCGGATCGACGTGACCCGGCTTTCGTTTTTGCTGCACTGCACATAGACCATCTGGACGGAATTTTCAGCTTCGTTGTTCGCAGGTGCAGCAACGCATGAAACGCATAACTAGGGATTACCCATGACGTCAGGACATGCAGATCGGTTAGTCTCGTTACGTAAGGTGCTGGCCGAGGCGGGGTTAAATGGCTTTATTGTGCCGCGCGCGGACGAGCATCTGGGCGAATATGTTCCGGAATCCGCCGAGCGGTTGCAGTTTATTTCAGGTTTTACCGGCAGTGCCGGGCTTGCGATCGTGCTCGCAGACCGTGCCGCCGTGTTCTCGGACGGCCGTTATACCCTGCAATTGGCTGAGCAGACCGACCCGGCACTCTGGGAACGCCACCACATCATTGAAGAAAAGCCTGAGCTGTGGCTGCAAAGCCACGCTGCGGGCAGCCGGGTCGGCTACGACCCCTGGCTGATCAGTGCGGATGGTTTGAAAAAATATGAGGGCGTGGGCGTGGTGCTGGTTCCCGTCACCGCCAACCCGATCGACGCGATCTGGGCGGAGCGCCCTGCCCCGCCGATGCACCCGGCCGTGCCGCATCCCGAAGCGTTCACCGGGGAGCCATCCACCGCCAAGCGCGCCCGGCTCGGCCAGGCGCTGCGCGAGGCCGGGCAGGATGTCGCGATCCTGAGTGACCCTGCCGCGCTCGCCTGGCTGTTCAACATCCGCGGCGGGGATGTGGAATTTACCCCGATCGCACTTGGCTACGCGCTGCTGCGGGCGGACGGCACCGCGACGCTGTTCATGCCAGCGGCCAAGCTGCCGGCGGAGACCCGCGCGCATCTCGGCAACGCGGTCGAGCTCGCCGAGCGGGAGGCGCTGCCCGCCGCGCTGGACGCGTTGCGTGGCAAGACCGTGCGCTACGACCCGGCGAGCATGCCGGTCTGGTTCAAGACCCGGCTGGAGGCGGCGGGTGCTGCGATCGCCGAGGCGCCGGACCCGGTCGCGCTGCCGCGCGCCTTGAAGAATGTGGTTGAACAGTCGGGGGCGCGCGCCGCCCAGCTGCGCGACGGTGCGGCGGTGACGCGCTTCCTCGCCTGGTTCGCGCAGGCCGCCCCGACCGGGGCGGAGACCGAGATCTCGGCGGCCGAACGCCTGCTGGCGGCGCGCGCGCAGGAGGCGCATTTCCGCGGCGAGAGTTTTCCGGCGATTTCCGGCGCCGGCGAGCACGGTGCCATCATGCATTACCGCGTGACGCCGGAGAGCAACCGGGCGGTCAAGCCCAACGAATTCTATCTGATCGATAGCGGCGCGCAGTATCTGGACGGCACGACCGATATCACCCGCACGCTCTGGACCGGGCCGGATGAGCCCCCGGCAGAGGCGAAGGACCGTTATACCAGGGTGCTCGCCGGGCATATCGCGCTGGCGCAAGCGGTATTTCCGGTCGGCATCGCCGGGGCGTTCCTAGATACGCTGGCGCGCGCGGCACTCTGGCAAGCCGGGCTCGACTACGATCACGGCACCGGCCACGGGATCGGCAGCTATCTCTCGGTGCATGAGGGGCCGGCCGGCATCGCGCGCACGTCCAAGACCGTGCCGCTGGCGCCGGGGATGATCCTGTCCAACGAGCCCGGCTACTACCTGAATGGCGGGTACGGCATCCGGCTGGAAAATCTGATCCTCGTCGAACCGGCCGATTTCGGGCCGCAGCCGCGCAAATTCCTGCGGTTCGAGACGATAACCCTCGCACCGTTCGAGCGCCGCCTGATCGAGCCCGCTTTGCTGAGTGCTGCGGCACTCGGCTGGCTGAACGCCTACCACGCCACGGTGCGGGAACAGTTGACACCGCTGCTGCCGACCGCCGAGCAGCACTGGCTGGAACAGGCAACCGCCCCAATATACCACCGAAAGTAATATAAAGATTGACCGCCGGAACGCTGTTATTGCAAAATTCTGATGCGAATCGGGCTTTTTTTCGGAGTCCGTTCGACCTCTAGCAGAAGGTCGCTGAGTCATGCGCCTGTTCGTCGCTTTGGACCTGCCCTGGGAAGTCAAGGAAGAACTTTCAGAGCTTTCCTGTAATATTCCGGGCGCGCGCTGGGTGCCGACGGATAATTTCCACCTGACTTTGCGCTTTATCGGCGAGGCCAGCCGGCTGCAGGCCGAGGAGATCGACCTCGCATTGGCGACCCTGCGCGGCCGGAGCTTCGCTTTCTCGCTGAACGGCCTTGGCTGGTTCGAGAAGGCCGGGCGCGTTTCGACGCTCTGGGCCGGGGTGGAGCGCAATGCCGATCTGGCGCGGCTGCAGGCGAAGGTGGAAACTGCGCTGCACCGGGTCGGGCTCGCCCCAGACCGCCGACGCTTCACGCCGCATGTCGCACTGGCGCGCATGGATGTGCCGGTTTCCGCGGCGATCACGAATTTCGTGCAGGCGAATAATCTTTACCGCTCGGCGCCGATCCGTGCCGATAACGTCACGCTGTTCAGCTCGTTTTTGGGCAAGGACCAGCCGACCTATACGCCGGAAGCGGAATACGCGCTGGGGTGAGGGAAGACTAAGCAAGCACTTCTTTTTCTGAAGAAAAAGAAGCAAAAAGACTT
>DAOMCN010000246.1:0-3617 GCA_035427885.1 Acidocella sp.
ACTGATGCAGTTTCGTATCTCTTGTGGTGAGAGACGAATACCGCCCGTATTTATTCGCTCGAAGACATAATAGATGCTATCGAGAACATCTTTCGGGCTGTCCTGCTTAAAGATGGTTGCGTGAACAATGGAGTCATCCAACTTGAGAATATCCGATGGTTCAAGCTCTTCGTATGATTTCTCCGCCCATGGTTCTCGCACTCCCACGAGCTTGAATTTTTTTTCACCAAAAAGTCCTTTGTAGAACATTTGCAGCGTTCTAAGTCGCTGCTGTCCATCAATTACAAGGTGTTCGTTAGTGTCGGCCTCTTTGTAAAGAAAAACGCCTGGGACAGGCAGTCCCATGAGCAAAGATTCTATAAACTTTGACGAGTGCTTTAGTGTCCAAACAAATCTACGTTGGAAGGCCGGTATTTTGAAGCTCCCGGCATTCATTCTTTTTACCAAGGTATCGACAGTATAGTCCGCGCCATAGCTGCTTATAGTAAATTTTTTCGTTCCAGGATTTTCCAGAAGGCTCTCGTCATCGACGCCTTCTTCCAGAGCGATGTCATATTCATCCTTAGACACATCGTCATCACGAAATTCGCTGGCGGTAGGACTGTCAGACATGATGCCTCCAAAGTGTAACCTGCCTCATTTTTCCCACCCTTTACAGGCGAAACCGAAAAACTCCAAGACAACAATACCTTGAGGCATCATTCGGCAGTAAGTTGACAGCCGGAGTGAGTGAGTTACGTGTTTGCCGGTCAAAGCCATCTTCCAACCGATGTCAGCCTACAGGTAAGCGCGTACGGACACACCACGGCGTACTTGGGCGCACAGACGTCAGAACTGGGCTGCGCTGAACTTCCGCAACTGAGACCAGTGCCGGGGCCAATCTATGCCCGCCATGGGTCGGAAGCTGCTATCAAGGGCTCGGCAGGTTGACGTTCTGTCTTTCCCCAGGGCCAGATAGCCCCGCAGCTCACCCACCCAACCACTTCCGCCGTTTTCCTGTGTTTCTACGCCACCGCCCTACGCCCCTTATAACGTTGTTGCGCCGCCAAGTTTCCTGCCTTCTCTAATCACCCGCTACCCTGGGCCGCCCCTCGCGGTCCCGGTGAAACGGGGGTGGAGATGGCGCTTCACAGCATACGGTCAGAGGGCGTTTCGCGCGGGGCGCGCATGTTGCGCACCGCGTTAGGCCCGGCAATTGCCGTTTTCCTCGAAGATGCCACCATCGTAGAGGTGATGCTCAACCCCGACGGGCGGCTGTGGATCGACCGGCTATCCGGCGGGCTGGAAGACACCGGCCAGCAAATGTCCGCCGCCGATGGCGAACGCATCGTCCGCCTCGTCGCCCACCATGTCGGCGCCGAGGTCCATCCCGGAGCCCCGCGCGTCTCCGCCGAACTCCCGGAAACAGGTGAACGGTTCGAGGGCCTGCTGCCGCCCGTGGTAGCCGCCCCGGCCTTTGCCATCCGCAAACCCGCCGTCGCCGTTTTCACGCTGGAGGATTATGTCGCCTCCGGCATCATGACCGCGGACCAGGCCGCGATGCTGCGAATCGCCGTCGCCGAGCGACGCAACGTCCTCGTCGCCGGTGGCACTTCCACCGGCAAAACTACGTTGACCAACGCGCTGCTCGCCGAAGTGGCCAAAACCGCCGATCGCGTCGTGCTGATCGAGGACACGCGCGAACTGCAATGCTCCGCGCCCAATCTGGTCGCGCTCCGCACCAAGGACGGCGTCGCCTCGCTCTCCGATCTTGTGCGCTCCTCGCTCCGCCTACGGCCAGACCGCATCCCCATCGGCGAGGTGCGCGGCGCCGAAGCCCTCGACCTCCTGAAAGCCTGGGGCACTGGCCACCCTGGCGGCATCGGCACCATCCACGCCGGTTCGGCGCTCGGCGCGCTCCGCCGTCTCGAACAGCTCATCCAGGAGGCCGTCATCACGGTGCCGCGCGCGATGATCGCGGAGACAATCAATGTCATCGCCGTGCTGGCCGGGCGAGGCACGCAACGCCGCCTCGCCGACCTCGCTTTGGTCTGCGGCCTCTCCAACACCGGCGATTACGTCCTCACCCCCGCCATTCCCGGCCCCGAAAACTTCAAGCTCCAAGGAGACCGCCCATGATGAAAATGCTCCCCAACCGGCTGCGCCGCCCTCTCGGCGTCATGTCCGGCCTGCTCACCAGCCTCCTCCTCGTAGCCCCCGCCTACGCCGCAGGCTCGAACATGCCCTGGGAAACCCCGCTCAACTCCATCCTCGAATCGGTCCAGGGCCCGGTCGCCAAAATCGTCTCGGTCATCATCATCACCGTCACTGGCCTGTCGCTGGCATTCGGAGACACTTCTGGCGGCTTCCGCAAATTGGTCCAGATCGTCTTCGGCCTCTCGATCGCCTTCGCCGCCTCCAGCTTCTTCCTCTCCTTCTTTTCCTTCGGCGGCGGGGCGCTGATCTGATGGACGCCGCCGCGCCAATCCCTGGCTTCGAGGCGCCCGTCCACCGCGCCCTGACCGAGCAAATCCTGCTCGGCGGTGCCCCGCGCTCCGTGGCGATCCTGAACGGCACCCTCGCCGCGGCCATCGGCCTGGGCCTGCACCTCTGGATCGCTGGGATAGCCTTCTGGCTCATCGGCCACGGTGCCGCGGTCTGGGCCGCGAAGCGGGACGCGCAGTTTGTCGATGTCGTACGGCGGCATCTACGCTACCCCAGCCATTTCAGGGCGTGAGGTCCGGTCATGCTGAACCTCACCGAATACCGCGCCAGAAACACCAGCCTGGCAGATTTTCTGCCCTGGGCCGCACTCGTCGCGCCGGGTGTCATGCTGAATAAAGACGGCTCCTTCCAGCGTACCGCAAGATTCCGTGGCCCGGATCTGGACAGCGCCACCCCGGCCGAACTCATCGGTACGACGGCGCGGCTCAACAACGCCCTGCGCCGCTTGGGTTCGGGCTGGGCCATTTTCGTCGAGTCGCAGCGCACCCAGGCTAATCATTACCCCGACAGCCACTTCCCCGATCCGGTCTCCGCCCTGGTGGACGCCGAGCGCAAGGCGCAGTTCGAGGAAGAAGGCGCCCATTTCGAGAGCGGCTACTTCCTGACGTTTCTCTTCCTGCCGCCCGCAGAAGATGCCGCGCGCGCCGAGAGCTGGCTCTACGAAGGCAGCGCGAAGGGCGGCGTCGACCCACACCAGGCCCTCCGCAGTTTCATCGACCGCACTGACCGCGTGCTGCAACTCGTCGAAGGTTTTGTCCCCGAGGTCGAATGGCTCGACGACGCCGAGACGCTGACATACCTGCACTCCACCATCTCAACCAAAAGCCAGCGCGTCCGCGTACCGGAAATCCCGATCTATTTGGACGCGATCCTGATTGACGAACCGCTGACCGGCGGCCTGGAACCAAAACTCGGGACCAGTCATCTGCGGACACTGACGGTGATGGGTTTCCCATCTACCACACAGCCCGGAATCCTCGACGAATTGAACCGGCTGGCCTTCCCCTACCGCTGGTCGACCCGCGCGCTCTGCCTCGACAAAACTGACGCCACCCGGTTGCTGATAAAGATCCGCCGCCAGTGGTTCGCCAAACGCAAATCCATCATGGCCATCCTCAAAGAGGTGATGACCA
>DAOMCN010000247.1:0-3596 GCA_035427885.1 Acidocella sp.
ATAGCCGACGAGTAGGGCCTCGATCTCGGCCGGATAAACATTCTCGCCGCCGGAGATGAACATATCCTTCTTGCGGTCCACCAGATACAGAAACCCATCCGCGTCCTGGCGCGCGATATCGCCGGTGCGGAACCAGCCATCCGGGGTGAAGGCTCTGGCGGTCTCCGCAGGCGCCCGCCAATAGCCGGAGAAGAGGTTGTCCCCCTGCAGCAGCAGCTCACCAGGGCTGCCGGGCGGAACATCGCGTTCCCCGGCATCGACGATGCGAAGCGAAATCGCCGGCGGCACCAGCCCGGCGGCCCCCGCCTTCTGGTCGATCAACGGAATATGCAGCGGCATGCAGGAGACGGTGCCCGCCTCGCTCATGCCGAAACCATCCGCGATCGCGATACCATCGGCAAGCCAGGCCCGGATATTCGCGGCCGGGTATGGCGCGCCGCCGGAAAAGATCGCGGTCAGCCGGCGCAGCTTCTGCGGGTCGAAGCCCGCGGTGTCGCGCAGCGCCTGCGCCATTTGCGGCACGCAAAAATAATGCGTGATTTTCCAGCCCGGATCGGCCAGCCGGGCGAAGCTGCGCGCCGGCTCGAAGCCTTCGCTGATCAGCACCGCCCCGCCCCGCATGAAGCAGGGACGGAAATTCGTGATCAGGCCCATGACATGGAACATCGGCGTTTCGGCGAGCAGCACGCTGTCCTGGGTGATGCGCGCCAGCATGCCGAAATTCACCGCTGTCTGGGCGATGCTGCGTTCGCTGAGCAGCACGCCTTTCGGCCGGCCGGAGGTGCCGGAGGTGTAGAGGATGAGGCTCGGCCGGGACCGGTCGAACGGTGTCGGGGATAGCGGTGCCGCTTGTGCGATCTGTGTTTGCAAGGCCGCGAATTCGGCCTGCGGCAGGCCCGCGCCAAGCGCCGAGAGAAACTCGGAATCGCCGAACAGCACGGCAGGCTCGCAATCTTCCAGGAGCCGGATCTGTTCGGCGGCGGCCAGGCGCCAGTTGAGCGGCACGAAGATCGCCCCGAGCCGCGCACAGGCCAAATGTAGCAGCGCCTGCTCCGCGCAGTTGCGCCCCAGCACGGCGACCCGCGCGCCGGTACCTATCCTGTAACGATCGCGGAGCAGACCGGCGGTGCGCGCAATGGCGAGGTTCCATTCGGCGTAGCGCCAGCTCCGCCCGGTCGCGAATTCGAACACCGCCAGCGCATCCGGCTGCTGGCATGCCTGCATACCGGGATCATCGACGATATCGGCCATGGCGGTTCCTCCCCGGTTGCGCGGTCAGCCTTCCAGGCGATAAGCCCCAAGGCCGGGCTTAAAACTCTTCTCGTCGATGAACTGGCGAATGCCCTCTTTACGACCCTCATTGTCGTAGGAGTTCGCCGCCTCCTGCGCGCGGACCAGATAATCCTCGGCATTGTCATAGGTCATCTCGCCGACTCGGCGGATTGCATCCTTCGTCGCCTTCAAGGCGACAGGGTTCTTCTTCAGCAGCACGTTCGCGACCTCGGTCACGCGGGTCTGCAGGGCCGCGAGCGGCACGGCCTCGTTCACCAGCCCCCATTCGGCGGCCTTTTTGCCGTCCACGTTCTCGCCCATCATGGCGTGGTACATGGCGTTGCGGAAGGACAGCAATTCCGCCACCACCTTGGTCGCACCGCCGCCGGGCAGGATGCCCCAGTTGATTTCCGAGAGCCCGAACTGCGCCTCCTCCGCCGCGAAAGCGAGATCGCAGGCGAAGAGCGGGCCGTAGCCGCCGCCGAAGCACCAGCCATTGACCATGGCGATGGTCGGCTTTTGGTACCAGCGCAGACGCCGCCACCAGCCATAGGATTCGCGCTGCGCCTGGCGGGATGCGCCCAGCCCCTTGGCCTCGGTCTCGCGGAAATACTCCTTGAGGTCCATGCCGGACGACCATGAAGTGCCCTCTCCGGTGAGCACCAATACCCCGACATCGTCGCGAAACTCGAGCTCGTCCAGCACGTCGAGCATGCGCCGGTTCAGGGCCGGGTTCATACAGTTGCGTTTTTCCGGCCGGTTGAACTTCACCCAGGCGATACGGTTTTCGACCGTGAAGGCGACGGTATCCATTTCAGACATTCGGGTTCTCCGCTGACATTCCTCGTGCTGCGTATCGTATAATGATATATCTCATAACATACAAGCGCTGAATCCGGGTTGGTTTGTGATGCGCCATCGCAAGATTGCGCCGCTGCTCCATGGCGGGCATAAGCGGACCATGGCGCCAAAAGCGAAGCCCCCGACAGCCGCCACGCCCAAAGGTTCCGCCGCCGGCAACCCGCTCGAGCAATTGCTGGGCTACCAGCTGCGCCGCGCCTCGCAGGCGATGATGAGCGATCTTGGCGCCGAACTCGCCGATCTCGAACTGCGCGTCACTGAAATGTCGGTGCTGATGGTGATCGGCGAGAATCCCGACATCACGCAGAGCGAGATCGGCCGGGTGCTGGCGATCCAGCGCACCAACATGGTGCCGCTGACCACGCAGCTCGAACGGCGCGGGCTGGTCCGCCGCGGGCTGACGACGGGCCGCGCCCAGGCGCTGCGCTTAACCCCGCCCGGGCGGGCGCTGGTGCGCGAATGCCGCAAACGGATCGCGGCGCATGAGGCGCGGTTCCTAGCCGAGCTGCCGAAAGCCCAGCGCGCGGCGCTGATGCAGCAATTGCGGGGTGTGTGGCAGGCGTAACGAAGTTAAGCGCTGCTTTTTCTGTAGAAAAAGAAGCAAAAAGACTTCTGCTATGCTGGGCCAAGCGAGTTGACGCCGCCAACGCCCTTGACCCAGCTTATAAAAATTTCTGGTGCCGCTTTTTTTCAAAAAGCGGCTGCTTCCTTCACCCTTTCCGCAAAATAGCCACCCCGTCCCTGGCCGGATCCAGCGCCGTGTAGCGCAGCACGGCATTGGCATGCTCGCGCATCAGCGCCTCCGCCCGCGCGCCCTGGCCGGCAGCGATGGCCTCGACGATCGCATGGTGCTGCATATGCGCGTAATTCAACCGCTTGTACTCGGCGCCGAGGTTGTGACGGTCGATCGCGAGCGCCTTCACCGAGGCGAACGGCAGATGATCGTTGCGCGACAGCGCCTCCAGAATGGCCGGATTGCCCGAGGCTTCCAGGATGGCGGCGTGGAAGCCGATATTCATCTCCAGATAGAGCGGCGCGTCGGCTTCCAGGAAATGGCCCTTTTCGAGCAAGGCGTCGCCTCGGCGCAGACAATCGGCGAGCGTCTGTAGCACCGCCGCATCCGCGCCGCGCTCAGCCAACAGCCGCGCCGCCAGGCCTTCGAGCACGCCGCGCACTTCCACCGCGCCGATGATCTGTGCCGGTGAAACCGCGCGCACGGCGAAACCGCGCGCGCCGGCGCGGACCAAAAGCCCCTCCTGCTCCAGCTCCCGGAAGGCCATGCGGACCGGCATGCGCGAGACGCCTAGCCGCTCGGCCAGCGGAATTTCCGCCAGCCGTTCTCCCGCGGCGAGTTCGCCGGCGCTGATCATCCGCCGCAGCGTGACGAGCACGCGTTGCCCGGTGCGCTCGCCAGACAAGCTCGCCTTCATAAATTGGATCCAATAACCATCAAATGAATTGAC
>DAOMCN010000248.1:0-3591 GCA_035427885.1 Acidocella sp.
CCGGAGACTGGAACACAATCACCACCCTCGCCACACACGCAGCAGAATTGCGGGAAGTATCTGCCCCTTAAGCCAGTCAGGCAGTGTCAGGGGGGAATGCCCCCCTGACCCCAGATCAGCGGCTGTTGCGCTGCCCGAAAAGTTGCAGCAGGAACATGAAGAGGTTGATGAAGTTAAGATAGAGGGTCAGCGCGTCATAGACGCTACGCTTACCCGCCATGGCGACACCGTAGGATGCGCCATATTGTAGATAAGTGGTTCTAATGCGCTGGGTATCGTAGGCGGTAAGGCCAACGAAAAGCAGAACGCCGATAACGCTGATCGCGAACTGTACAGCAGGCGAGTGCAGAAAGATATTC
Organism: Acidocella sp.; assembly: GCA_035427885.1. Taxonomy (GTDB): domain Bacteria; phylum Pseudomonadota; class Alphaproteobacteria; order Acetobacterales; family Acetobacteraceae; genus Acidocella. Next base: position 360 of record DAOMCN010000248.1, read on the forward strand.
ACCACCATGGCGATCATAATGCCGATCAGCCCCATCATCAGGAAGCTGCCCATGCTCGTTAGGTCGCGTTTGGTGGCGTAGCCATAGAGGCTGGTCCCGGCGAACGTACCCGCGGTGATAAAGAAAACTTCCGTGATCGAGGTCTGGGTATAGACCAGGAAGATGCTGGTCAGGCTGGCGCCCATTGCGGCACAAAACCCCCAGAACAGAGCTTGGGCTGCAGTGGTGGAGAGTTTGTTGATGCCAAAGCTGAGCACCAGAACAAAGGCCAGCGGCGCGAAAATCGCAGTGTAAGCGAGGATCGACGGCTCGTTGGCATAAGCCCCGCTCGCGGTTTGGACCAACGGGTAGAAGGCATTCATCAGCGCGGTATGCGAAATGACGTAGGCAATCACCCCGGTAAGGACGAGGCCCGAAGCCATCCAGTTATAGACCCGCAGCATGTAAGCGCGTAGCCCCTCGTCGAGCACGGCAGTGCTCGTGGACGCATATCCCGCCTGAGCTGTGCGGTAGGAATTGCCGAAAGGATTATTAGCCATTTGGGTATTCGCTCCTGAAAAAGGTCAGAGACTCAATTTGGCGCTAAGATTCGCCCGTTTTGAGTCCATTTCAAGCCAAATCTGGCTCCCAGCCCGGAAGGTACCATGTCGGCACCTCCGGGAACAGGACTATCGTGTTAGCCTTTGTATCAAATGGCTACCCCCGATCATCGCGCAAGCGCGTCAACCGGGGGATGAACCAAACTCTAGCGCCGCCACCATCCGCGTTTTTTCTCCGGGACGGGAACGTCTTGCCCACCCACAACGATTGGCTTGACCGACAGTTCCGCTGTCGGAGGCGTCGCAGCTTCCGCGATGGGCTCTGGCGCGGATTCCGGCGTGACTTCAACAACGGCTTCAACAGGCGGCTCAGCTTCGACGAGAGGTTGGGTCACTGAGGCGGCGTTCTGCCGGGCGAGGGCGCGCTCATGCGCCTGAGCCTCGGCGGCGCGTTCGGCAGCCTCAAATATATCGGCGACGTCGGCATAGAACGGTTCAGCCGGAGCCGGCGCTTCTGCGGGAGCCTCCTCGCCATCCTTCACCTTGCGGCGACGGCCGCCACGGGCGCGGCGGCGGCGGCCGGGTTCTTCCTCGGCCACAGGCGCTTCCTCGCCAGGTTCACCCAGTTCCGCGGCCATGATGAGGTCGATTTCGCTCGGTTGCTCATCAACGGGCGTCTCGGTTGTGGTCGGCGCCTCGGCCAGAGCATCCCCTTCCCCAGCCTCGGCTGCTGTGATTTCCGCGCCATTCTCGCTACGACGCTTACCCCGGCGGCGACGGCGGCGGCGCTTACGTTCGCCCTCCTCGGCGGTATCGTTAGCGTTAGGCGCGTCGGCGTCCTGGCTTTCCTCCTCGCTCTCCTCCTCCACTTTGGCGGCAGGCAAAGCGCGCTCCGGTGTCATCGGTCCGGCATAGGATGCGGGCGCGGCGACCGGCGGCGCAGCGGTCTGCACCTTGGTCTTCTCGATACGGAAATTGGTCCCGGTTAGCGTCGCATCTGGCGCGAAGACCACGCGCATAGCATAGCGGCTCTCGATGCTGGCGAGGCGTTCGCGCTTATGGTTGAACAGGTAGAACGCGATCTCCGGCGGCAACGCCACAGTGATCTCGGCGGCGCGGAATTTACCCCCCTCGTCCTCGATGGCGCGCAGGATGTGCAGTGCCGCACTCTCCGGGCTGCGGACATGGCCCATGCCCGCGCAATGCGGACAGATGATCAGCGAGGCTTCGGTGACCGAGGGGCGCAGCCGCTGGCGGCTCATTTCCATCAGGCCGAAATGGCTGATCGAGCCAACCTGAATGCGCGCACGGTCATGTTTCAGGGAGTCTTTGAGCTTACGCTCAACCGCCGTGTTGTTCTTGCGGCTCTCCATGTCGATGAAGTCGATAACAATCAATCCGGCAAGGTCGCGCATACGCAACTGCTTGGCGGTCTCCTCGGCGGCTTCGAGATTGGTGCGTAGCGCCGTGTCCTCGATGCTGCGTTCACGCGTCGAGCGGCCGGAGTTGACGTCGATGGCAACGAGCGCCTCGGTCTGGTTGATCACGATATAGCCACCAGAGCGCAGCTGCACGATCGGGTTGAGCATGGCGTCAAGCTGCGCTTCCACCTGATACTTGGCAAAAAGCGGTTGCCCTTCGGTCCAGAGCTGCACCTTTTTAGCGTGCGAGGGCATCAGCATGCGCATGAAGTCTTGCGCGGCGCGATGGCCTTCCGCACCATCAACCAGCACCTCGTCCACATCGCGGGTATAGACATCGCGGATGGTACGCTTGATCAAATTAGCTTCTTCGTAGATCAGCGCGGGCGCGGTGGATTCGAAAGTGCGCTCGCGGATGTCGTCCCACAGTCGCAGCAGATATTCGCAATCGCGCTTGATCTCGGGCTTGGGCCGGTTGGCGCCAGCGGTACGCACGATCAGCCCCATGCCATCCGGCACCTCCAGTTCGGAGACAGCCTCTTTCAGGCGACGACGATCCGCGACCGAGGTGATCTTGCGCGACACGCCCCCGCCCGAAGGCGAGTTGGGCATCAATACCGAGAAACGCCCGGCGAGCGAGAGATAAGTCGTCAGCGCCGCGCCCTTATTGCCGCGCTCTTCCTTGACCACCTGGATCAGCATGATCTGACGGCGATGGATGACATCCTGGATCTTGTAGTTCTTGAGGAAACGCTGGCGCTGGCGGCGCTCGCGTGCTTCGGCAGCGTCGTCGCCATCGCCGCCCAGGCTCTCCGGGGCGGGAGCTTCAGGCGCGCTATCGGCATGGCCGTTCTCAGCCGCGGCTTCATCTGTGGTCTCGTCTGCCGCCTCATCAGCGACCTCCAGCTCAGCCTTTTCAGCGCCAGCTTCGGCCTGTGCCACATCGCCGTTTTCAGACGCCGCTTCCTCGGCGGCAAGCGCAACCGGCTCCTGACTCTCTTCGGGCGGCGGCGCGGAGACGATTTCGATGGCGGTGACATTCAGCGCCTGCGCCTCGGTGGCTTCGGTTGCGTCCGAATCCACGGATTCCGCGCCACCGGCCCAGGCAGTTTCGCTCAGCTCTGCGGCCTCCTCAGCCTGTACCTCTGCAGCCTCGGCGGCGCACTCTTCTTGCTTTTCCTCCTCGGCCTGCAACGCCAGGAGCTTGGCGCGGTCGGCGGCGGGGATCTGGTAATAATCGGGGTGAATCTCGCCAAAGGCAAGAAATCCATG
>DAOMCN010000249.1:0-3585 GCA_035427885.1 Acidocella sp.
AGCGTCGCCCCCCGCCATGCGGATTAGCCCGCTGGCAGCACCTTCTTCGTCATCCAGGAAAGCCTTCAAGAGGTGTTCCGGGGTGATCTGCTGATTATATTCGCGCATCGCAATGGTTTGCGCCGCCTGGATGAAGCCACGCGCGCGCTCTGTGAATTTCTCAAAGTCCATATTCTAGGTCCTCCGTCCCTGCAAAAGGCAACAGCAACTCACGTCCCTCAATGAGGCAACATTATCTTGCACACTATATATGTACAGCACCTTGATTTGGCTCAAGAGGAGATCGCGCGGCTGGGATCTTTAAATCCCCCAGACCGCGCCGGGCTGCATGTGCGTACCGTGCCCGCCGCCTAGCGGCGCACGCCCGGTCACAGAAGGGAACGCTAGGTTTAAAGAGCGTGAGAAGGCTCAGCCTTATTTATGCCTAAGCATGAACTCGGCGCGCTGAAGGTCCTGTTCCGTGGTGATTTTAAAATTCTCCTCGGACCCCAAGACCATTTCAACGGCGAGTCCCGCATGTTCGGCGACCATAGAATCATCTGTAAGCTCAACGCCGCTTTTAGCCAGTTCCCGATGCGCCGCCAGAATATCCGCATAGCGGAAACCTTGCGGCGTTTGCGCGCGATAGAGGTTCTTACGATCCACAGTGGCGGCAACGAATCTGCCCTCGCAGCGTTTCAGCGTATCGGCCAGCGGCACACCGATAATCGCGCAGGGGCTGCGCTTGAGCGCCGCCAATACCGCGGAAATCGCGGTGGGAGGCGCAAACGGACGTACGGCGTCATGGATCAGTACATTGTCGGGATTGAGATCAGCGATGCCCTCCAGCCCGAGCCGGACCGAATCCTGCCGCTCCGTGCCGCCAAAAAGCGGCGGGCGGATTTTCAGGCCCTGGGTAGCCGCCGCGTAGAGGTCCTGGTCGTTGGGATGGATGAGCACCTGCACCGCCGAAATTTCGGGGTGGTGCGCAAAAAGCTGGATGGTGCGGCGAAGAATAGGCTGGCCCGCCAAAAGCAGGTATTGCTTGGGCAACGCCCCCCCCAGGCGAAGCCCCCTTCCCGCCGCTACGATCAACCCGACATTCATGCGCGCCCCCTGGGCAAACTATATCCTGCGGATAAGCACGCTGGTATGGATCATACAACTGGATAAGGCGGGAGTGGATGATGCAAACAAACCTCTACGGGCACCGCGGGGCACGAGGCGAGAAGCCGGAAAACACGCTGGAAGGTTTTTTCCATGCACAGGCGCTCGGGCTGACAGGAGTCGAAACGGATATGGCGCTGACCGCCGACCTCGTACCCGTGCTGCACCACGATCCCGCATTGTTAGATGGCCACTTGATCAGACACCTGAAATTTGCCGATCTACCGGCGGAAATCCCTTCGCTGGCACAGGCCCTGCGCGCCATACCGGAGATCGAATGGCTCCTGGAGATCAAGACATTTCCCAACCATCCCGAGCAATCCTACCCGCCGTCGCTCATGGTACAGCAAATGCTGGCCGTGCTGGGGGAGACCTCGGGGATTAGCCTGCGTGTTCTGGCCTTCGACTGGGCGGTGTTGCGCGCAGTGGCGGCGCAGGCGCCCTGGGTGCCTCGCGTCTGCCTCACCGCGCCGAAAACGGCAGAGGCGCGCGATATATGGTGGGGGCCGGGCTTTGCCGGAATGAGCGTTCCTGATGCCGTGGCCGCTGCCAGCGCCAGCGGCTGGGCGGCGTTTCAGGGCGCGCTCAGCAAGCCGGAGGTTGAACGGGCCCGGGCGTTAGGGTTGGAGGTTTTCGCCTGGACGGTGAACGAGGCTGAAGATTTCTGCCGCCTGGCCCCCCTGGTCGACGGAGTCATCACCGACCACCCCACTCGGCTGCTCCCCTGGTTGGCAGAGCCAGGACGTGCTCCCGCGCCAGATCACTTCAAGAACGGCGGCTAACCAATGCTCGACGGCTTATCCTTCGACCAGTTACGGATTTTTATCGCCGCCGCCGATGAAGGCAGCTTTTCCGCCGCCGGTCGGCGTCTGCACCGCGCGCAATCGGTGATCAGCCAGGGCATCGCAAATTTAGAGGCGCAGGTTGGCGTGCCGCTGTTCGAGCGCGCCGGGCGCTATCCGGTATTGACCGAGGCCGGACGCCTGCTGCTAGCCGACGCGCGGGCCGTGGCCGCCAGCGTCAACGCGCTGAAGACACGAGCCAAGGGCATGGCCGCCGGGCTGGAGCCTGAGTTGGCCGTAGCCATCGACGTGATGTTCCCGATGTCGGTGCTAACCCAGGCGGCGGCGGGATTTGGCGCCAAGTTTCCCACCATCCCTTTGCGGCTCTACGTCGAGGCGCTAGGCGGCGTGGCGCAAGCGGTGCGCGAAGGGCTGTGTCAGCTAGGCGTGATTGGCACCCTGCCACTGAATGTGCCGGGGATGGTCAGCGAACGCTTACTGGGAGTCGAGTTCGTGTTCGTCGCGGCCCCCTCCCATCCACTCGGACAAACCGCCGGGCCGGTGCCCGTAAGCGAGCTCGCCCGGCATGTACAACTGGTGTTGACCGACCGGACCGATCTCTCAAAAGGCCGCGAGTTCGGCGTAATGTCGCCGCGCAACTGGCGGCTGGCTGATCTTGGCGCCAAGCACGCGTTTCTGCTGGCGGGGCTGGGCTGGGGAGGTCTGCCGCTGGCGATGGTGGCGCGCGACCTGCGTGAAGACGCGCTGCGAAAAATCCAACTCCAGGACATGCCCTCAGGGCGCGAGATCATGCCAATGTCAGCCACTTACCGAGCCGACAAGCCGCCAGGGCCAGCAGGACGATGGTTTATTGAACAACTCAAACATTTTGCTGCCGCTGAAGAGGCACGCAGGGCGCAATAGGTCAACCGAAAATCATCGCCATAAGATTTAAATTTACCCGCCGTCGGGTTTCCCTAATATGGTGAGACCAAAGCTATCCAACCCTGCAGCTAGCAAAAGCCAAGCCGCCTCGCAACCGATGGCGATTTTTCCGCCGGATACGGCGTCAATAACCTAGCCCTCGGCGGCACGTCCTACGCTTTGACCAATGGCGGCTTCTACGGCGCGAACAACCCCGCCAACGGCAGCTTTGTCGGAAATGAGTTCAGTGTAGGAATGAATCTTTTTTTCCTACAAGAACCGCAAGCCAGACCGGTAACATCTACGGTCAAAATGGTTCCGCCACCAGCCGAAACACCATCTTCCCAATTCCGAAGTTCACCCACAACCAACACCTGAATGACCGCTTCACAACTGGCCTGAGCATCTATGGAAACGGCGGGACGGATACTGCTTATGCCGGCGGACAGTACCCCCGCAGGAGCTTGCCGACCAGACTCTCTCCCCAGCAATTTTCTTTGTGGACAAGGAAACTTGGGTGGAGACCTCACTCAACTGATTTTATCACCAATAATTTCATACAAGATCAACGACGCAGTGTCGCTCGGCATTGCACCTCAGCTGATGGATCAATAATTCTTCGCCTCCGGATTGCAGACATTCACGGACGGTTCCGCGTCTCCAGGAAATCTGACCAATCGCGGCTATTCATACTCCTACGGCGCTGGCGTGCGCATCGGTGGGTATTGGCGTA
>DAOMCN010000250.1:0-3576 GCA_035427885.1 Acidocella sp.
GAAACGGGCAAAAATATGATTTTTATCTTGGTGCTTTTTGGGGCTTGCGCCGTATCGGGAACCGCTCTTTTTTTGACAAATAAAAAGCTCGCCGAAGCAAGGCGCGCCTTGACTGAGTTGGCGTTGAAATCGACGATCAAGAGCGATGAAATGGCGACCCAGATTGGGGTGGATAAAAATCTCGACTTACTGCGCAGCACGTTGTTCGGTCTGGGTGCGCCTCGGTTGGTTGGGGAGGAGCTTTATTTTGGCGATACCTTAGTAAACGGCGATTCGCGGATTGTTGACATGGTGAAGGCCCGCTACGGCGGCGCGGCGACGATTTTTCTGCGTGACCGCCGTATCGCCACCAATGTTCTTAACAATGCGAGCCAGCGCGCCGTGGGGACAACGCTGGCAGCTGGGCCTGCGTATGAGAATGTCTTCGGAAAGGGCATATCATATCGTGGCGAAGCGCTGATATTGAACGAAGCCTATATCGCACTCTATGAACCGCTCTTGCTGCGGGGAGAGGTTATCGGCATCCTGTTCGTCGGCGTTAAAAAGGCAGAAATCGCACATAGCGTTATGTCGCCGAATTCAATTGGCATGCTTATCAATAAATTGTCCACCACGATTGAGGGGCAATTTAACGCCACTGAAGAAGCTTTGCATCAGCGTCAGGTCTATGAGGATGGGCGGCGGCGTCAGGATGACGAACGTCATAGCCAGGCGTTGCAGCAATCCGATGCGCTGCGGGTTCTGGCGGATGCGCTGGGGGAGTTAACCCGGGGAAATCTTGCGTTTCAGATTGAGCAGGCCGTGCCAGCTGAATTCAGAGTGTTGCAGGAAAATTTCAACGACGCGTTCTCGCATCTTTGCGGGACGATGCAGGCCGTGATGCGAAACGTGTCCGATGTGGGAAGCAGCGCGGAGGAGATCCGTCAGGCGTCTGAAAATCTTTCCCGCAGGGCGGAGCAGCAGGCCGCCACCTTGGAACAGACCTCGGCAGCACTGGACCAGATTACGACAACCGTGACCCAGACGAGCGGAGATGTTGTCAAAGCGCAGGGAATTGCTGCTTCGGCAATGGTCAACGTGGAGCGCTCCGGCGATGTCCTGACTGCGACTACCGAAGCGATGAGCCGGATTGAGGGGTCGTCCCGTCAGATTAGCAACATTATCTCTGTTATTGATGAGATCGCGTTTCAGACCAATCTGCTTGCGCTGAACGCTGGCGTCGAGGCCGCGCGCGCGGGCGATGCCGGGCGGGGGTTTGCTGTGGTTGCGAGCGAAATTCGTAACCTGGCGCAGCGCTCGGCCGAAGCCTCCAAGGAAATCAAGAGCCTCATTTCCGCGTCCGGGGCGGATGTCGCCGTTGGCGTTGATCTTGTGCAGCAGACCGCCGCGCTGATGACCGGCATTACCGAACAAGTGGCAATGCTTAGCGAGTTGATGAAGAACGTCGCCTCAAATGCCTCTGAACAGGCCAATAGCCTGTCCGAGATCAATACCGCGGTCAGACAGATGGACCACGTGACGCAGCAGAATGCTGCGATGGCTGAGGAATCGACGGCGGCCACACATAGCCTCAGCAGCGAGGCGGGTAATCTCGGGCAATTGCTGAGGCAGTTTCAGCTCACCGCCGTCGAACGGCGCAAGGAAAAACCTGTCCTCCAGCACGCAAGGTAAGCGCAAGGGGGCCGCCGCCGAGGCAAAAGCCAGGGCGGGCGCGGCGGACAGGCTTGCCGCGCATTGCGGTGTGGAACATAGAGCGGGATCTGCCGGGGTCAGCGCCAATGCCGGGACATGCGGGGGAAGGCTATGCTGATCAGACATTTGTCCTACTTCGTTACCCTCGCCCGCGAGAAGCATTATGCCCGCGCCGCGGCGGCTTGTAATATCGCGCAGCCAACCTTGTCGGCGGCGATTCGTAAGCTCGAAGAGGATTTGCAGGTGCAACTCGTGTTGCGTGGGCATCGGTTCGTGGGTCTTACCTCGGATGGCGAGACGGTTCTGCAATGGGGGCAGCGGATGCTGGCGGATTATGCCGGTATGCGCGAGGGGTTGAGCGGCGCGCATACCGGGCTCTCCGGTTTGCTCAGGTTCGGCGTCATCCCTTCCGCCGACCCGGCCGCGGCGCAACTCACCGCGCAATTCTCGACGCTCCATCCTGCCGTTTGCATCAACATCCAATCCATGAGTTCACGCGCGATCCAGCGCGGTCTTGACGCGTTCGAGATCGATGCGGCGCTGACCTATCTGGATAATGAGCCGCTCGAGAATATCCGGCAGATACCGCTCTACCGCGAGCGCTATGTCTTTGTTACCCGGCGGGGTAACCGGCACGCCGAACGCTCCAGCATCACCTGGGCCGAGGCGGCGCAGGAGCAGCTCTGCCTGCTTGGCGAGGATATGCAAAACCGCCGGATCATCGACCGTATCGCGAGCTTGGGCGGGTTGCGCCTAGAAGCGCGGATTGTCAGCAATTCATATTTTGGGATCTGCGCGCAGCTGATGCAGGGAGAGTGCGCCAGCATCGTCCCGCACACGTTTCTCTCCGTCTTTGGCAGTACGCCGGAACTGATCGCCATTGAGTTTACGGAGACCGCGATCAGCCACAGTATTGGGCTGGCTGTATCCAGCCGCGACCCGCGCTCTCCCGTCATCAACGCCCTCATCGCCTTGGTGACGCAGCTCAATCAACGGCTAGGATGACGCTTGATCAAAACAGCCTATTAATTGTTCCAAAATCTTGATTTGATACACTGCCGCGGGATCGCCATGTGAGTGCGGAAAAACTCGCTATTGTTAGGGATTGAAAGCATGTCTTTGCGGCGCAACGTTCCGGGTATTCGGCCCTATGACCATTCTGCTGGCGGATGGGGCGCGCTGCGCGCCACGGCCAAGGCCGTTCGTGAGCAAATGGATATTACCGATGCGCCGGCCGTGCTCTACAAGACCAATAAGCATCTGGGATTTGACTGCCCTGGTTGCGCATGGCCGGACAAGGAGCATGCCTCCACCTTCCAGTTTTGCGAGAACGGCGCCAAGGCAGTCTCCTGGGAGGCTACGAAGAAGCGCGTTACACCGGAATTCTTCGCCGCGCATACTGTGACTTCACTGCTGGAGTGGAGCGATTACGCGCTGGAGAGCGAGGGACGGTTAACGCACCCTATGGCTTATGACGCGGCAAGCGATACTTACCAGCCGATCTCGTGGGACGACGCCTTCGCGCGGATTGGCGCGGGGCTGCGCGCATTGCCAGACCCCAATATGGCGGAGTTCTATACCTCCGGGCGTGCCTCGAACGAGGCGGCGTTCCTGTTCCAGCTTTATGTCCGTGAATATGGCACAAACAATTTTCCCGATTGCTCAAACATGTGCCACGAGGCCACCAGCACCGGGCTGCCATCGTCTATCGGCATCGGCAAAGGTACTGTGTCTCTCGATGATTTTGAGCATTGCGAGCTGATCATCGCGATGGGGCATAATCCCGGGACCAACCATCCGCGCATGATGGGCACGCTGCACGAAGTCTCGAGGCGGGGCGTCCCTATTATTGTCTTCAACCCGCTGCGCGAGCGAGCATTGGAG
>DAOMCN010000251.1:0-3567 GCA_035427885.1 Acidocella sp.
AAACTTTACGAAATAAGTTTTAATCTTGAACAAATTCCAAGTTTTTCCGATATGAAGTGAAGAAGGAGTCCGGCGACGGCCGTGGCGCTCAAGGTGGCGGCCTCGCCATCGGGGACGCCTGATGAGGCATTTTGAACGGAGGCGCATGGATGGTTTGGCCGATTAAATCCAACGGCAATTTGGCCAGGGAAAACGCTGAATTGCAGCGCCAGCTCGAAGCGGCGAAGGAGCGTATTCGTGTCCTGCTGCTCGAGAGATTTCAACAAAATGCCGAAATCGCGCGGCTACGCGACTTCATGCCGGACGAAAGCCGGCGTGCAACGATGCTGGACAGCCCCAACCCGGCAGCCGGTATCGTTGGCGATCCCGATGGGGCGACCAAGCAGTTTATCGACGATTTCTACAAAGCTGCCTGAGCATTTATCTTCAGATACGCAACAAATGGGGTTTGTGGAAAGGTGCCTCCCGGCAAGGCCGCCCGATACCGCGCCCGGCCGGACTATGCCGGCGGCAAATTGAGGCCGTTCGGTAGGGATATCCAGATGACCGTTTGCGCCTCTGCGGAATGGCGTGACAGATGCCCCTTGCCGTGTATGTCTTCCACCAATACGAAGCTCCCCGCCTGAACCTGACGCACCTCTCCGTCACTCGTCTCATATTCAACCGAACCATCCAGCCTAACCGTAAGGTTTGCCTCTGGGACCGTATGCCAGGCGACTTCACGCATGCCCGCTGGGATGCGGGTAATGCGAACCCGGGACGCTGGATAACTGGCGGTAACGTCGAACGGCATGGCATCGGGGTGCACCGAGCTCTTTGTCGTCGGCAGTTCGACTTCGTCAAAACGCGATTCGCCATCCGGGGTCGCATATATGCGCAAGCACTTCATGGGGCTGTCTCCGCTGGATGGCCATGCCTAGCATGAAGGAGGCGGGCTAGCACTCAGACGCTGGTGCGGGTCGAATTCGCCCATCATAACGCCTTGATATTCTTAAGAATTTTAGTTTAAAGCATTTTTTAGCGGGGTCGGTGGGCGCGCCCGAGTATGTTTAGCCCCGAGTATGTTTAGCGCGGGCGCGCGATCGCGCACCCCGCTTTCACACAGGCATCCAGCAGGGCCGGCAGTGCTGCCGCCGCCCAGGCCTGGGGCGCACAGGCCACGGGATAGGAGACCGGCCCCCTGCCCGCCGCGCGCGGAAAGCCGCAGAACAATTCGGGCAGCCGGAGCCGCTCGGCGGCAGCCGCCGCCGCCAACAGCCCGTCGAACAGCCGGGCGGTGTCCGCCGCACGGCCATAGCGCGCCAGGCCCAACCCGATCAGCGCCGTGTCATGCGGCCAGACCGAGCCGTTATGGTAGGACATCGGGTTATAGCGCTTCTGGCCGCGCGCCAGCGTGCGGATGCCGAAGCCGGAGAAGAATTCTGCGCCCATCAACCGCTCGGCCACGGCGCCGGCGCGCGCCGGCAGCGCGATCCCAGTGAACAAAGCATGTCCGGCATTGGAGGCAACCACCCGGCAAGGGTGTTTTTGCCCGTCAAGCGCCAGCGCGTAGAATTGCAGTTCTTCATCCCAGAACACCGCGTCGAACCGGGCCTGCAGGTCCCCCGCCTGGGCACTGAGGGCGGCGGCATGCGCCGGCTCGCCGATGGCCTGGGCGATCTCCGCCGCTGCGCGCTTGGCCGCGAACACGTAGCCCTGCACTTCGCACAGCGCGATCGGCCCGCGCGCGAGCGTGCCATCCGCATGGAAAACCGAATCCTGGCTGTCCTTCCAGCCCTGATTGACCAGACCCTGCGCCGATCGCCTGCCGTATTCGACGAACCCATCGCCATCCGCATCGCCCGACCCGTCGATCCAGCCGAGTGCCGCGACGATGTTCGGCCAAAGCCCGCGCAGAAACGGGGTATCCCCGGTGCGGGCGAGATAGGCGCCGGCCAGCATGACGAAAAGCGGCGTCGCATCGACCGAGCCGTAATAACGCCGGAACGGCACCTCACCGCACCGCGCCATCTCGCCGTCGCGCGCCTCGTGCAGGATCTTGCCCGGCTCGGAATCCGCGGCGGCGTCGTGCTCCGTTGCCTGGTTGGCGGCGAGCCAGCCGAGCACGCCCCGCGCCAGCGCCGGCGCCGGACCGATGACCAGCAGGGCGGTGATCAGCGCGTCGCGGCCGAACGGGGTCGCATACCAGGGCACGCCAGCAAACGGAAAGGGCCCGTACGGCGTTGCGGTCGTCAGCATGATCAGATCGTCGCGCGCACGCCGCAGTGCTGCATCGGCGAGCGCGTTGCCGGTGTTGATGACGCCCGCCTGCCGGCGCAGCACCCGGCGATGCGCGCGCGCCGCATCCTGGGCCGCCGTGAATTCAGCGATCTCCGGATGCGCGGGACCGCTCCCGCACTGGCTCGCCAGCGTGACGGTATAGCGGGCGAGCGGCGCCAAACGCCGTTCGAACCGCAGGCTGTCGGGACCGGTCTCGTCCGGTTCTGGCGCGCAGGCGAGCCGCGTCCACCGCCGCACGCCGTCGCGCCCGCAATAGGCGAGCACCGCGCCGTCATCGGTGCGCCGCGCGGGCTCGACCGTTCCGCGTTGCACCCGCTTGCTGCCGCGAATCTCAAAGAGATCGGCGAAATCGGACTCAAAACGGATTTCAAGCGCGACTGGCTGCTCCTGGGTCGACCAGTTGGTCACCGTGATACGGTCGTGCCGGCAGCCACGCCACAAAAACGTCTCGACCCGCAGCGAAATCTCGTTGCCGTCATCATCCATGTCGGTGCGCCCCTCCGGCGCGCGCGCCGCCCGGTCGCAATGAAGGGTCGCGTTATCGGCGCTGGTGCTCGCACTCAGCAGCCGCGGCGGCGCGCCGTTCAAGCAGAATACCAGCCGCGAGAGATGGCGCGTATCGCCATGGTAAAGCCCCTCGGCGCCCCGCGCGATATCACCCGCGGGTCCAAAGACGGCAAAGGTTTCATCGGCTTTCAGCCTCTGCGGCCGGTCCTCGGCGCGTGCGGCATCGGCGCCCACGGCAGAATGCGAGAGGTCGGCCGGCTCGGTCTGGCGCATCGGATCTTGTTTCCTCATCGTTCGAGGGCAAGTTCACCTCGATTTATGACGCCCTCCCCCCCTGCAAATGCAAGCCGACACGCCGTCATGCAATTGTTCGTTGACATGCCAAATACATGTACTAAGTTTAATGCAATGCCCAAAATGATCCAGATTCGTAACGTCCCGGACGAACTTCATCGGCGCCTCAAGGCGCGCGCTGCCCTCGCCGCCATGAGCCTTTCTGAATATCTGCTGAACGAGATCAAGCTGGTCGCCGAACGCCCGACGCTTGCGGAGCTGCGCCGATACGCAACGATCCGCACGGAACCCGGCGACGTTCCGCCGCCGCCGATCGTTCAACTAGGCGACCGGCGGCGGTGAAAATTTAAGGCGAAGCAAGCAGCGCTTTTTTAAAAAAAGCGCGCAAAAAACTTCTGTATGCTGGGTCATGGGCGCTGGCGATTGCAACACCCATGACCCAGCGTAGCAGAAGTCTTTTTGCTTCTTTTTCTTCAGAAAAAGAAG
>DAOMCN010000252.1:0-3534 GCA_035427885.1 Acidocella sp.
ATAATACATGTGACTGCCCCGCGTATGGTTGTGCATGAACCGATGTTCTTTAAGGAGAATATTCTTGGATCAAGACAAAACTGATTTAACAAATTTTTTACTCCCCAGACCGCCGTCTGCAGCGGGGGGGCGTCAGGGGCAAAAGCGACATATCGTTGCGCTGCACTGGGACAATATCGACCCGCGCATGGTCGCAACGCAAGCCGAAGTTTTCCGCCACCTTGGCTATACCATTACGCAGACCTGCCTGAACAAGCTCTCTCATGGTGTGTTTCTGGATCGCACGCTGGCGGAGATGGGCGAGGACGATCTTGTTCTGTGCATGGACATTGATTGTTTCCCGACCAACCGGGAGATCGTCGAGCATGCCTTCGACGTTGCCGAGGCGGGCGGGCTGATTGGTTGCGCCCAGGTGAGCATGCATATTGACCCGATGCGTATTTTCACCGCGCCGTGTTTCCTGGCGTTATCGCGGCGGACCTGGGACGGGCTGGGGCGCCCAAGTTTCCGACCTGACGCGAAGGGCGATGTCGGGCAAGGGGTACACGACGCCGCGCTGGCCGCCGGGGTGAAGGTCGAATACATCCGGCCCTGGGCCTGCGCACTTCCGAAGTGGAATCTGGCGAACCACATGTTCTACGGTATTGGTACTTTTTATCGAGGCGGAGTGTTCCATCTCTACGAATCCCGAAATTCGCCCTATGCATTCCTGTTTTATGCTGTCGCGGAAGATGTTTTGGCGGGGCGTGAAACCGATATTCTTGCGCTTTGCAGAAAAACGATGAAACTTTATGCCTTTGAACGCCCCATCACAAAATGGGTTCGTTTCAAAATTCGCCAAAAAAAATTCCTGAAAAAATATATCTTAAGTAGAAAATAGCAGGGTGCATTTATCATGCGCCAAGCCGTGCGATAGGTTGCTGTTTTAACGCTACTGGAAATCTATGAGACGCTTCGCGCCGGGAATTTTTTGAAAAAAATCTACCACCTGCCGCCAGGGACGGGTAATCTCCCAGATAATTTTTTCAAAAAACCTCTTGTTTTCCTTGAAAGCTTCGTGACTCTGAATTGAACTTTCGAATTGCGCTCCCTGTATGCCTTGTGGCGTCTGCCAGAGTTGAACACATAAGGCCGGGACAAGTTGCAGGATCCGCAAGTCTGGGATCGGAGATGGGACATCAAACAAAAGGTGGTCCACAGGAAGGTTTGGCCGAACGGCGTGGGCGCGCAATTTCTCCGCGCCGCGACGGCTGACAATATAGCCTGCGGCACCCAGATGTTCCGCATACAGGCGCACCAGGTCGCGGCCTTTGAAACTGTGCTGCGGGCGTCCGACAACGGTTTTTTTGGAAAAAGTTTCGAGTTTCACGACATCGCAATTTTCCGGTACCCACGCCGAGGAGGCGACGAAGCTTGAAAAATCCGGGCTCAGGACGACGTCGTCCTCAAGGATGCAGGCGTGGCTTGCGCCGGAGGCCAGCAGCGCGTCCCAGGCTAGGGCGTGGCTGGCGAAGCATGCGCGTTCGAAGCGAGTCAGATCTTCGAAGTTTCTAGGAAATTTCTCGCGTTTCGGCGGGCCTGCGAAACTTGTACCGTCGCAGGCGGGGATGCGCACCAGGTCCACGTCTTGCAATAACTCTTGCATGCGCTCCCAGCGCTGTACGTGCCGGTCGAGGTTGATGACATAGACACGCATGGGTAAACGCACTGGACAAATTCCCGTTGGTGGATCGAATTACCTGGAGTTGCGCCAGATTATGGGGCTTTGCGCAGGCGGGCAAGGGGCGGCGGGCGGGAGGTTTCCGGGGCGGACAAATGCCGCTACGCTTGGGGGCAAGGCCCGATCAGGGGCGGTTATCGGGGCGTTCATGGCTGGATTTTTGCGGTGGTTGAAAACATTGAACCTGCCGGGGCGGGCGGCGCTGAGGCAGGCGTGCAGGGTTGTCGTCGCGGCGGCGCTGGCGCTTTCCGCCGCCGAGGTCCTGGGGCTCAGACTGCCGCTCTGGTCCGTGTTGACTGCGCTCGTCGTGACCCAGATCAGCAGTGGGAAGTCCCTGCGGGCGACGATGGATTATCTGATCGGTACGCTCAGCGGCGCCGCTTTTGGCGTCGTCGTGGCGTTGCTGGTGCCCAATCCCGGGCCGGGCGCGCTGGTGGGCATGTTGGTCTTGGCGATCGCGCCGCTGGCTATCCTCGCTGCGTGGATGCCTAGTTTCGCGATTGCGCCCGCGACCGCCGCAATTGTGATTTTGTTGCCCGCCATGACGCATGTGACGCCGACGGCTTCCGCGCTGGACAGGATTCTGGAGGTTGTCGTCGGCGCGGCGATCGGGCTGGCGGTGTCCTTCGCGCCGCCACGGTCCAAGGCCGCGCCGCGTGATCAGGGTGAGTAGGGTTTAGCCGCGCAGTTCGGACAGGCGGGCGAGGACGGCCTCGACCGAGGGGTGGACCTCGAACAGTTCGCGCACGGAGCTACGGGCAAAGCCACGGGCGATAGCCTGCTCCACCATGGCGACGAAGGGCTGCGCCCAGCCGAGGATGTCCACCAGGAGAATCGGCTTGTTATGCTGGCCGAGCTGTTTCCATGTCAGGATTTCGATGGTTTCATCAAAAGTTCCCATGCCGCCCGGCATGACCACGAAAGCGTCCGCCAGGGCGAAGAGGCGGCGTTTGCGGGTGTGCATCGAATCGGTCACGATCAGCTCCGAGAGGCCGTGGAACTCGACCTCGAGCTTGCGCAGAAAGTCCGGGATGATGCCGGTCACATGCGCGCCAGCGCCCAGGGCGGCCGCCGCCGTCGTGCCCATCAGTCCGACATTGCCGCCGCCGAAGACCAGCGCCATGCCCTCCTCGCCGAGGCCGCGGCCAAGTGCCGTGGCCGCCTCAGCGTAAGCCGGATCAACCCCAAATGATGCGCCGCAAAAGACGGTGACCGAAAAAGATGCCATGTGCCGGTTTGCCTCGCTTCCTGTATAAGCCCGTTCGTGGCAGGCTACGGACGAGTTAGCAAGCACGAGACAGGGGTCGCAAGATGGACGGAAAAGCTTGGAGGGTAAACGCGGTTATCCTCCTCGGAATTATGGCCCTCTGTGTTGCTGGGTGGCTGGCGTATCTGGCGCTGGCACCCAAAACACCCAGCGCGCCCCCTGCCCCGGCCCCTGCCCCGGCGCAGAGCGCCGCACCGCAAAAGACGGGGCCGAGCGCGCCGGTGTTTGATGTCGTACGGGTGGATGCGCAGGGCAATACCGTGCTCGCCGGACGCGCGACGCCGGGCGCAACCGTGACGGTCAAGGATAATGGCGCCGTCATCGGCACCGCGGTGGCGGATGCGCAGGGGGCGTTTGTCATCCTGCCGGAGAAGCCGCTACCCGCTGGGGCGCAGTCGATCACGCTGAGCGAGAAGAGGGCCGATGGCAGCGTCGTCCAGAGCCAGGAGACGGCGTCCATCGATGTGCCGGTGGGTGGCGGGCCGGCGCTGGCCGTGCTCTCCGGGCCGAACGGCAGCACCGTGCTCTCGGGCCAGGGGCCGAAGGC
>DAOMCN010000253.1:0-3518 GCA_035427885.1 Acidocella sp.
ACCCGATGAACGAGCGCGCCGACGAGCTGGCCACCCAGGCCCGCGAGATGCTGGAGGCCGATGCCCGCAGCGCCCGGGGTTAACCAAGCCCGGGTTTAACCAAGCCCGGGGTTAGCTGCGGTAGGAGCCGTTGATGTCGATGTAGCCGTGGGTCAAATCGCAGGTCCATACGGTGGCGCGGCCTGAGCCGAGGCCGATGTCCACTTCGATTTCGATTTCGCGACCCTGCATATGGGCGACTACCGGGGCCTCGATGTAGCCAGGGACGACACCGCCGTTTTGCGCCATCCAGGTGCCACCGACGGCGACGCCCAATTTGTCCCGGTCGGCAGGTTCGCCCGCCTTGCCGACGGCCATGACGATGCGGCCCCAGTTCGCATCCTCCCCCGCGATGGCGGTTTTCACCAGGGGCGAATTGGCGATGGCGAAGGCGATTTTGCGCGCCGAGGCGTGAGAGATCGCGCCATCGACGGTGATCTGCACCAGTTTTTGCGCGCCTTCCCCGTCTCGCACGACCATCAGGGCGAGGTCGTGCATCACCTCATGCAGGGCGCGGCGGAAGTCGGCCAGTTCGCCTGGGTCTTCAGTGGGGGCGTTGCCCGCCTGGGCGGTGGCGAAGAGGAGGACGGTGTCCGAGGTCGAGGTGTCCGAGTCGATGGTAATGGCGTTGAAGGTGTTCTCGACGCCCTTGCTCAACATGGCTTGCAGGGCCGGAGCGGGGATTGCGGCGTCGGTGAAGATGAAGGAAAGCATCGTCGCCATGTCCGGCGCGATCATACCGCTGCCTTTGGCGATGCCGTTGATCGTGATCTGTACGCCGCCAAGGGTGGCGGTGCGGGTCGCGGCTTTGGGGAAGGTGTCCGTTGTCATGATCGCGCATGCGGCGTCGGTGAAGCGGTCCTCGGCGAGGTTGGCGCGCAGCGCATCCAGCACGGCGACGATTTTCTCGGCGGGGAGCGGCTCGCCGATCACCCCGGTCGAGGCGAGGTAGATCTGGTCCGGCGCGGTGTCCAGGGTTTTGGCGGCGGCGTTGGCGGTCATCTCCACCGCACGCGCACCGGCGGCGCCGGTGAAGACGTTAGCGTTGCCCGCGTTGACCACGAGGCCACGGGCAAGGCCGGTGGGGAGAATTTCACGGCAATAGGTCACCGGCGCGCCGGGGCAGAGGTTTTTGGTGAAAACCCCTGCCACCGTCGTGCCTTCGGCGAATTCGGCGAGCAGCACGTCCGTACGGCCCTTGTAGCGGATGCCCGCCTCCCCGGTGGCCAGACGCACCCCGGCCAGAGCAGGAAGCTCGGGCAGGGGCAAAGCGAGCGGAGAACGGGGGAGCGGGGCCGGCATCGGATTACTTCGCGTTGGCTGCGGGCGCGGCGGGGGCGGCGGCGGCAGGGGAGTCGGCCGCGGGGGCTCCAGGCGGGGCAAAGGTCACGACCTTCACCTTGGCGCGGACATCGGCCAGGGTCGCCTTGATCGCGGCGTCGGCCAGGGTCTGGCGGATCTGCTGCTGAACGTCGGCCAGGGCCGGGGTCGGCGCGGTGCGCTTACCTTCACACAGGATCACGTGCCAGCCGAACTGCGACTGGACCGGGGTCTTGGTGTACTGGCCGGGCTTCAGGGCGAAAGCGGCGTTGGCGAAGGAGGGGACCATCTGGTCCTGGCTGAACCAGCCCAGCTCGCCGCCATTGGCAGCGCCGGGGTCGATGCTGTCCTTTTTGGCCAAGGTCGCGAAATCCGCGCCCTTGTTGAGCTGGTCGATGATCGCCTGGGCTTCGGCCTGGGTCTTCACCAGGATGTGGCGCGCTTCCACCTGGGCCGGGCCGGGCTTGCCAGCGTAATTCTTGTTATATTCGGCCTGAACGGCGGCGTCCGTGATCGAGGCGGAGACCTTGTCCTGGACGTAGGCGTTTTCCAGCTTGATGTCCGCGGCGTTAGCCATGGCGGCGGCGACGGCGGGGGTTTTCTCCAGGCCTTCCTTCTTCGCGGCGATCAGCAGGGCCTTACGGTCGATCTCCTGGTCGAGCAGGAGGGGGAGTAGCTGGTTGGGCGGGAGCTGCTGCATCTGCGGCGGGGCGCCTTGCGCCGCCTCTTGTACGTCGCTCATGTAAATTTTTTGGCCGTTGACCGTGGCCAGCACGGGGTCCGCGGCGGGGGCGGCAGCCGGGGGCTGGGCCAGGGCGGCGGGCGCGGCAAAGGTGGCCAGCAGAGCGAGAACGGAGACGGTAGTGGAGACGCGCATGTGAACAAAAGCCCTTCCAGAATTTTGCCGCAGCTATGAGCCAAACCCGGCCAAGCGGCAAGACGGGGGCAGCCTCCGAGCGGCTGACCAAACCACGCAGAATTGACCCTGCCCTACCCCGCGACTATGTCATCCGCGCAGATGATCTTAATATAGGGTATGGGGCGGCATAATCCCGCCCAGCCCCGGAGCTTTGGAATTTTATGTTCGCCAGCCTCGCCCGCGCCGTATTCGGAACCAGTAACGACCGCGCCCTCAGAGGGTTTAAGCGACAGGTCGCGGCGATTGCCGCGTTCGAGCCCGCCCTGGCGGCGCTGGACGACGAGGCGCTGCGCGGCAAGACCGCCGCCTTCAAGGAACGGGTCGCCCAGGGCGAGACGCTGGACGCGCTGCTGCCAGAAGCCTTCGCCGTGGTCCGCGAGGGGGCCAAGCGCGCGCTGGGTCTGCGCCATTTCGACGTGCAGATGATCGGCGGCATGGTGCTGCATTCGGGCCGGATCTCCGAGATGAAGACTGGCGAGGGCAAGACGCTCGTCGCCACGCTCGCGGTCTATCTCAACGCGCTGACCGGCAAGGGCGTGCATGTCGTTACCGTCAACGACTACCTCGCCAAGCGCGATGCCGAGTGGATGGGCCAGCTTTACGCCTTCCTTGGCCTCTCGACCGGGATTATCGTCCACGGGCTTGACGACAACCAGCGCCGCGAGGCCTACGCCGCCGATATTACCTACGGCACCAATAACGAATTCGGCTTCGATTATTTGCGTGACAATATGAAGTACCGGCTCGAGGACATGGTCCAGCGGCCGTTCAACTTCGCCATCGTGGACGAGGTCGACTCCATCCTCATCGACGAGGCGCGCACGCCGCTCATCATCTCCGGGCCGTCCGACGAGCCGACCGAGCTTTATGCCCAGGTCAACGAGATCATCGTCGAACTCGTCAAGCTGGAGGACGTGTACGACAAGGACGAGAAGGCGCGCACCGCCATTCTCACCGACCTCGGCTCAGAGACGGTCGAGAACATGCTGCGCGAGGCGGGGCTGCTGATTGAGGGCAATCTCTACGATATCTTCAATATCTCGCTCATTCACCATGTCCAGCAATCCTTGCGCGCCCATGCGCTGTTTACCCGCGATGTCGATTACATCGTGCGCGACGGCAAGGTTATCATCATCGACGAGTTCACCGGGCGGATGATGGAAGGGCGGCGCTATTCGGACGGGCTGCACCAGGCGCTCGAGGCCAAGGAGCATGTCACGGTCGAGCGCGAGAACCAGAC
>DAOMCN010000254.1:0-3514 GCA_035427885.1 Acidocella sp.
GTTTGTCGAGTTCGAATTCTCGCTTGGCGATGGCGATCTCGCGGTCGAGCTGATCTTGCCGTTTTTGGCGTTTACCGAGTTCTGCAAGGACCGGAAGGCTATTCTTCTACCCCCGGCGGACACGATTGCCGCCGATCTCGACCGCCTCGCCTGGCGCGCCGGGCAGCCGGGGTTGCTGCGCCGCCCGGAGGACGATCCCTCCGGCGCCTGATCCACGAAGAAACGATGGGGCACCAAGCCTCACAGAGAGGAAGAAGCATGAGCGTTCAAATCAAGACCGTCGATATCGAACCACGGCGCCAGACTTTCGGGCATGTGGCGCGGCGTCTGGGGGGCGATAAGCCCGCCTCGCGCTATCAGGAAGCAACCTACGATATTCAGGCCACCACCAATTTCCATTACAAGCCCTATTGGGAGCCGGAATTCTGGACTTATGACACGCGCAAGACCGCAGTTGTCATGGATGATTGGTATAAGCCGATCGATCCGCGCCAGTATTATTATGCGGCTTATAACATCGCGCGCGCCAATATGAATCAGGCGGTCGATCGCAACTTCTCGTTTGTCGAGGAACGCGGGTTGCTGGCGAAGATTTCCCCAGCGGCGCGGGCGGCGCTGGAGCGCGGGTTGTTGCCGCTGCGCCATCTGCACTGGGGCGGCAATATGAACATGACGGAAATCTGCCAGCGCGGCTATGGCACGGCGATTACGGCACCTTGCATCTTCTCCGCTGCCGACCAGCTTGGCAT
This sequence comes from Acidocella sp., assembly GCA_035427885.1. Classification (GTDB taxonomy): domain Bacteria; phylum Pseudomonadota; class Alphaproteobacteria; order Acetobacterales; family Acetobacteraceae; genus Acidocella. The sequence continues at coordinate 750 of DAOMCN010000254.1, forward strand.
GGCGCAGATCATCAGCCGGGTTGGATTGGTGCTCGACAGCCAGAGCGGGACGTCCCTTGATGCGGCCAAAAAGATCTGGCTCGAAGATCCGGCGTGGCAGGAAGTGCGGCGGTTGATCGAGGATAGCTTCGTCGAGCGTGACTGGTTCCATCTCTATGTTGCGCAGACGCTCGGGGTAAACGGCGTTTTACTTGATTTCATCTATAAGTTCGCTGAACCGGCCTTTGCCGATGCAGGGCTGACCGTGGCGATGCTGACCGAGTTCATGCAGGACTGGCGCGCTGAAGAGAGCCGATGGAGCGATAGCGTGATCAAAGTCGTCGCCGCGGAATCCGGGCACAACAAAACGCTGGTTTCACAATGGGCGGCGCACTGGATTGCGCGCGCGGCGGAGGCGGCCAAGCCGCTCTCCGAGGCGCTGCTCGGCGATGGCGGCACAGCGGCGATCGCGGCGGGCGAGGCGGCGCGGGTGCGCGCGGCGGCACTCGGTCTGACCGTTTAAGGGGGAATGAACATGGCTCAGGTAGCATCCATCACACTGCTGCAAAACGACGAGGCGCGGCCAATAATCGAGGCGATTCTGGCCGACAATCCGGGCGTGCGGGTTATGAATATGCATGGCGCGGTCAAGCTCGATTGCGACAACACGATCACGATCAAGCGCGCCTCGGTGGAGGAACGGCTCGGGCGCTCTTGGGAGCCGCAGGAGATTCAGCTTGTGCTCGTCTCGATGGCGGGCAACCTCGATGAAGATGACGACCACTTCACCTTAAGCTGGCGCCACTAAGAGGCCAGGGAGAACAGGAAAATGACGGTTAAGAAACTTGGGCTGCGCCAGCGCTACGAGCATATGACACGCGGGCTGGACTGGGAAACCACGTATCAGAAGATGGACGATGTGTTTCCCTATGATTCCTTCGAGGGGATCAAGATCAAGGATTGGTCCGCTTGGGAAGATCCATTCCGGCTGACGATGGATACCTACTGGAAATTCCAGGCGGAGAAGGAGCGCAAGCTCTATGCCGTCCTCGATGCGTTCGCGCAGAATAACGGGCAGACGAATCTCTCCGATGGGCGGTATGTCAACGTCGTCAAGCTGTTCCTTACTGGGATTTCGCCTGAGGAATATCAAGCGCATCGCGGGTTTGCCTTTACCGGGCGGCATTTGCGCGGGGCGGGGGCGCGGGTTGCGGCACAGATGCAGTCGCTCGACGAATTGCGGCATTTGCAGACGCAGGTGCATACGATCAGCCATTACAATAAATTCTTCGACGGGATCGGCGAATTTCCGCATATGCATGATCGCGTTTGGTATCTCTCTGTGCCAAAGTCCTTCTTCGATGATGCACGCTCGGCTGGGCCGTTTGAGTTCATGATCGCGATTGGTTTTGCTTTCGAGTATCTGCTGACCAACCTGCTGTTTGTACCGTTTATGTCCGGCGCGGCGTTTAATGGCGATATGTCCACTGTGACATTCGGCTTCTCGGCGCAGTCCGATGAGAGCCGGCATATGACGCTCGGGATCGAGGTTATCAAATTCCTGCTTGAGCAGCACCCGGATAATTTGCCGATCGTGCAGAAATGGGTGGATAAATGGTTCTGGCGTGGGCACCGGCTGCTTGGTCTCGTTGCCATGATGATGGATTATATGCTGCCCAAGAAAGTGATGTCCTGGAAGGAAGCGTGGGATATTTATTTCGTCGAGGCAGGGGGTTCTCTATTCCAGGATCTTGAACGTTATGGCTTAAAAATGCCGAAATACGCGGATATCGCCACGGAGGAGGCGGAGCATATTTCACACCAAAATTGGGCGGTGTTCTATCAGTACACCCATGCGGCGGCGTTCCATACCTGGATGCCCGATAAAGAGCATCTCGACTGGCTCTCCGCTAAATATCCCAACACGTTCGACAAATACTATCGGCCGCGCTGGGAGTTGTGGGCGGAGATGGAGAAGGAGGGCAAGCGGTTCTATAACATGGCGCTGCCCCAACTCTGCCAGACTTGCCAGATTCCGATGGCCTATACCGAGCCTGGCGATCCAACGACGACCTGCTTCCGCTCGACGCAGTTCCAGGGCGACACGTATCACTTCTGCTCCGACGGTTGTAAGGACATTTTTGACGGCGAGCCTGAGAAATATGCGCAGGCATGGATGCCGGTGCAGCAAATTTTCCAGGGTAATTGCGGCGGCGCCACCGTGCCCGACGTGCTGGCCTGGTATAATCTGAATGTCGGCGCGGATAATATGGATTATGTCGGCTCGCCCGATGAGAAAATCTGGAAAGATTGGCACCCAGATGCGGATGTCGCGCGCAAGACTGTCTGAGCTGAGTCAGTCACCAAGAAAGCATGCGCGCGAATGCGCCATGCGCTCCTGAGGAGGAAAAAATGTCCGTTACGGCGATTATCCCAGATTATGTAAAACATATCGAGATCAGAGACGTTCAGCAGAATTTTCATGGCAATATACTGGTCTATGTCCACTGGGAGGAGCATCTCTCCTTCTGCTCGGCGATTGCGTTTCCACTGCCTCCCGCCATGCCGTTTGGTGCGCTCGTCAGCGAGGTGATCGCGCCGCATTATGCGGCGCATCCCGATGCGGCGAAGATCGAATGGGCAGCGGTGAACTGGATGATCAACGGCGAGACGACGACGCCGGATTTTGGCAAGTCGCTCAAGGAAAACGGGATGCACCATAAGTCGCTGGTGCGGTTCTGGACGCCTGGCTTGAGCGGTCGCGCCGCTTCTTGAAGTACCGCGAC
>DAOMCN010000255.1:0-3498 GCA_035427885.1 Acidocella sp.
GAACGCACTTGCCCGACTGGGGATGGTCTCGGAGACTCCGAGCGAAAACCAGACGTCCACGGTCTCCTTGGAGCCGGCAAAAGACTATTTCGTGGAACGCGACGGCATCAAGTATGCCGGAATGCACCTGCTGATCGACCTTTGGGGCGCGAGTAATCTCGACAGTCCCGAGCTGATCGACAAAACGCTTTGCGCTGGTGCGCTGGCGGCTGGAGCGACGATTCTGCACCACCATTTCCACCATTTCACGCCCAACGGCGGCGTGAGCGGCGTGGTTGTGTTGGCGGAGAGCCATATCTCCATTCATAGCTGGCCGGAACGCAACTTCGCGGCACTGGACGTGTTCATGTGTGGCGTGTGCGACCCGTACAAGGTCATCCCGTTCCTGCGCGAGGCCTTCAAGCCGCAGCATATTCAGGTGAACGAGCAAAAGCGCGGTCTGATCGCCTAAAAAGGCGATTGTCGCAAAATCTGGCGCCAGGGTACGCAACGCCGTTCCCTGGCGCAGCTTTATCTATGACATGCAGGAGTGGCCATGACCGAAACCTGGTTTAACGAGACGTTATATCCCGATTGGGGCCAGCGCTTTAAATTCACCCGCCAACTGGCGCGCGTGCAGAGCGAATTCCAAGACATCGGCGTTTTTGAAACCGAGAGCCACGGCCGCGTGCTGACGCTCGACGGCGTCGTGCAGATCACTGAGCGCGATGAATTCGTCTATCAGGAGATGCTCACGCACGTGCCCTTGCTCGCGCATGGCGACGCCAAAAACGTGCTGATCATCGGTGCTGGCGATGGCGGCGTGCTCAAGCACGTCCTGATGCACAAGGGCGTCGAGCGCGCCGTGATGGCGGAAATCGACGGCGAGGTGATCCGCCTCTCTAAAGAATTCCTCCCCGGCATCGGCGGCGACGCCTGGACCAACCCGCGCGCCGAAGTTATCGTCGGCGACGGCATCGACTACGTGAAGAAAGCCCCCGATGGCGCCTTCGACGTGATCATCGTGGATTCAACAGACCCCATCGGCGTCGGTGAAGTGCTATTCACGGACGAATTCTACAAACACGCGGCCCGGATTCTCTCCCCCCGTGGTCTGATCGTGAACCAGTGCGGCGTGCCATTCATGCAAGCCGACGAACTGCGCGAAACCTCCCTGCGCCGCACACAGTTTTTTCCTCATGTGACCGCCTATGTCGCCGCCGTGCCGACTTATGTCGGCGGCTACATGACCCTCGGCTGGGCGGCGAAAGACGCGACGCTGACAACCCTTCCGGTCGAAGTCATCGCTGCGCGTGCCGAGGCAGCGGGCATCGCGGGCAAGAGTGGCTATTGGTCGCCGCAGGTCCATGTTGCCGCATTCTGGCTGCCGCCCTATATCGCTAAAAACCTGCCGTAAGGCTGGCTTGAGTTTTAGAAAAGGCCCGGTCGTCACAGACTGGGCCTTTTTTATGCGCGCAGAAAAGCGGCAGTATCGAGGATCTGCCGGTCGAGATCGTGCAAGTTCATGCCGAGGGTTTTAGCAAGCGCGGCGTAGGTCTCGCCGCGCCCGAGATAGCGGTTCTCCAGCCCCTGTTCCCAGTCCGGGCGAAGAAGCTCAACAGCATTTCCAGTCAGTAGATGGCCCGCCCGCTGAGCCAGTGCGGAAAGTTCAATCGCCTCGCCGGTCGTATCGAAAATGGGCGGCGTCGCGCCGGTCAGCAGGCAACCCAACGCAATGTTGAGTACATCCCCAACATCAACATAAGCGCGCCAGACCGGGTGCGCGGCGCGTAAGGTCACCGGCCGCCTCCCCAGAATATCTAAAAGAATACAGGCCAGCGCATAAGACTCCAGCTTGTTGATGAACGGCCCCGCAAGGTTGAAAACCCGCGCGATGACGGCGGGCGCATCGAGCCGTCGCGCAAGTGCGACAAAACCTGCCTCGTCCTCGCGCTTGAGAACGCCGTAAGGATTGTGCGCGAGTTCCCCCCCCGCATAGACCGCGCCAGAGGAGGGAACAAACAACCCAGCGCAGCCGTTTCGGCTCAAAAACCGCTGCACCAGTAACGAGATATCGCGATTCGCGGCGACATACGCCGCCAAATTCTGCGTGCTGGCGTGCTCGCGGGTCAGATAGGCGAAGTGAAAAAAAAGCGGCACAGGCGCAGCAAAATTCGGCAGATCACCCAACGCGTGTAGACGCAGCATGCGCCCCGAGCGCAGCCTGATCTCGCGCGCGCTCGCGCCAAACGCGGTAAGCCGGGCAGGGAGCGCATCGCCCAGCGCAGCATCAAACATCTCCAACGCCGCCCGTCCGAGCCATCCGCCAGCACCGGTAACAAGAATAGGCGTCGCAATGGTTCTTAGAATTTCGGCATAACCAGGCTGGAACCTCAGCGTTGCCATGTCATCCAAGGGGCATCGTCATTCTGGCAAAGCTGGTCGAGCAGGATCCGGTCGCGCAGCGTATCCATCGGCTGCCAGAATCCAGGATGCCGGTAGGCCATCAACTCGTTGCCCGCCGCGAGTCGCTCCATCGGCTCGCGCTCCCAGAGCGTCGCATCATCTTCAATCAAGTCGAGCACCTTTGGCGAGAGGACAAAAAACCCGCCACTGATCAGCCCAGATTCCTCGGCGGGTTTCTCCTCGAACCGATCGACCAGATCGCCCTCCAGATGCAACGCGCCAAAACGCGCCAACGGACGCACAGCGGTAACGGTCGCGAGCTTCCCATGTGCCCGATGAAACGCCAACGCCGCGCCGATATCGATATCGGCAACCGCGTCGCCATAGGTCATACAAAAAAGCGTGTCCTTGCCAAGGTATTTCTTAATCCGCTTAAGGCGCCCGCCGGTCTGGCTATCCAGCCCCGTTTCCACCAGCGTAACGCGCCAGTCTTCGGCCTCGGATTGATGGATGGTAATCCCCGAGCGTAGATCGACGGTGATATCGCTGGAGTGCAGATTATAGTTGTAGAAATACTCCTTAATCCGCGCGCCCTTGTAGCCAAGGCAGATGATAAAATCCTCAATCCCGTACTGGGCGTAGATTTTCATAATGTGCCACAGGATTGGCCGCCCGCCGATTTCGACCATCGGCTTTGGCTTCGAATCCGTCTCCTCGGAGAGCCGCGAACCTCGCCCCCCCGCAAGGATAACGGCCTTCACCCCGCGCAGCGGAAGCGGATCAGGATTCATGCTGAGGGTTCCACATGTTTTCGGCGAGTTCTTCGCGCGAGAGGAAAGGGGCCATATCGTGCAGCGGCGAGGAAACCATGCGCCCATCGTCGAGCTTGCGCGAGGAGAGTTTTGGCGCGAAATTCTGCGTTGGGTCGAGCAGGACCTCGCAGAATTGTGGGCCGGGAGCTTCCAACGCCGCAGCCAGAACGGCTGGCAACTCGTCGTGGGTGCTGATCTTACGCACCGGAAAGCCAAAAGCCGCCGCAACGGCCTGGAAATTCGGGAACGTAACGCCGTTGGTCGCATCGCAGCCAAACATATTATCGGCGAAATACGCGCT